>JAFCZD010000341.1 GCA_019314525.1 Deltaproteobacteria bacterium | reverse complement strand
TATCAGCGGCAGCAGACGATGACTACGCAAGGCCTCGGGGAGCGCTCCTTTGCGCGCGACCGTCAACCGGCTGACACCTCGGATAACCAAACCCAAGAGCCCAACGGGGGCTTCTTTGGGTCTCTCACTCACGTGAAGGATGGTCCTGGCTTCGGCACATCAACACCCAAAATGATGACCATGTTTGCACTGTCTCTTGTGACGCTAGATCTCAACAGAGCTGCACGATCTCGTACGCTTTCACGGCTTGACCGAGGTGGATCCGACCACAAGCTGTTCCCACGCCTCGCAAACGCGCTCAACGGCATATTGGGCGCCAATGAACTCCTTGACCTCTGCTCCATGGCGCTCCCAACTGCCCTCCTCCACAACGCGCAGAATTGAGTCGACTAGTTTGTCCTCATCTTCGTACACCCACTCATTGGGGTAGATCGCCCTCGCGCCTTCCCAGGGAAGAAGCATGGGCAGCGCCCCTGACGCCATACCCTCAGACGGCGCGAGGTGAAAGCTCTCATCATCGCTCGTGGATAAGACGAAACCAATCTTACGAAGCCACGCCGCCACGTCTGGCCCAAAACCGTCGAAGTGAACCGCACCGCGCAGCAGAGGGCTGTTGTTTATTCGGCGGAAGACATCGCCGTAGTGGTCCTGCTCCTCCGTCTTGGCCCAAATCCAAGAGTAATCCCACACCATCTTGGACTTGATGAACAGCCGGAAGCGATCATCCACCGCCCTGAGCTTCTCCAGGATGGTGATCCCTCGGTCCAAACGCTTGCGCATGGGCGCGATGCCGATCATGCCCAGGTTGAAGATGGCACCGAAGACCTTCGGACGATCGAGCAGCTTGGTATCCACCCAGTTGGGGATGACTTCAAGCTTGCTCTCGTCCCACCCTAGACGGCTCTTGGCCTCGTCTCGGTAGTAGTCTCCGACAAAAACCATGTGGTCGATGTTCTCAAACTCGACCTTCTTGACATACTGCCCATACAGCTCGAAGCGGTGCAACCGAACGATCAAGCGCTGTCCTTCGCGCTTTCGCTTGCTGTACCAGATGGCGTTGTTGGTGCACCACTCGCAGATAATGACCTGGGCCCAATCGAGCAGTTCCTGGCTCTTTGCCTCGTCGTGTTCGCTGATGGTCGACCAGCTATCAAGCCGAAGCTCGACACCTCGGATGGCACCGAGGTGCTCTTGAATGCGCGTAAAGAACTTGAAGTCATGACAGGCGACCAGAACACGGAGCGGACCGTCGGGGCGTTTGCGCAGGTCCGTGTGGGGCACCGCTCGATCCACGTACGGTTGCAAACGCTCCGCCACCTGCGAAAACGAAAACGAGGCGGACGCGGCGGCGCACCGTTTGGCAGCGAGCTGCCGCACCTCGGGACATCGTGCTGCGCGAACCGCGGCAGAAAACCCGGCTTGTGAGTTGGCAAACAGCGGATAGTCCGCACCGAATAGCTCCTCGTGCATGGGGATCCGGTTCATGATCACGGGGAGTCCCGCGGCGCCATACTCCAACAACTTGGTGGACAGTTCCAGGCTCTCGTCCAGCGCCGAATCGCGCCACCCCAGGGCCACATGAAATTCACCGAGGACGGCCCGCGCCTCATCGCGCGACTTGCCGCCCTCCCAGATAACACCATCGGTGTCGGAGAGCGCAGCCTTCATTCGCTCGTAGAACCCGGGATCTCCCTCGGGTCTGTGGATTTTGTCTCCCACCATGTGCAGTTGCACGCGCACACCCTCGGCGCGCAACGCCGCCGTCACCTGCGTCATCTCATAGGTGTTCCACGCCGGCGCATTCTTTCCGATGTAACCGATGCGGAGAGGTTCATCGTCAGCGAGCGGCTTCGCTGAGGTATCCGGCACAGAACTGTCGGGGATCATCGGAGTGAGCAGCACCGATTTCTTCGCAACCGCCGGCACATACGACTCGAGAAAGGATCGAAGTCCCTCGGTCTGACACAAGACGAAGCGAGAAGCCTCTGCAATCAATGTGAGCTGGTGCAAAGTCTCCTCATCGAAGTCCTCGGCGCGCTGAGGGATGTCTGTAAGGTACGGCCACATCCGGCCCTCGAAGTTGCGACGCTTGCGGCGCGCGGCGCTGCAGCACAGGTGGAACCCCCGAAACACAAATGCGTCGAAGCGCTGCTCGCTGTCGAGCGTCTCGAGCACATCGAGCGCCTGATTCCGAGACAGCTGAGGACCGTCGAACATGCCCTCGTCGATGGGATTGACCACCTGGACGCCTGGAATATCCCGCAGTGGACGGGTCAGGATATCGCGAACCTCAGCTGCCTTGAGTACGACGGTGACATGATTGCGCGGTTGTCGCGCCAAGACACTGGCGATGGACTGTAGCCAGATCGCAGATCCGTCGATGATGTTCAGGTCGACGTCTCCATAAATGGCGATGCGTACGTCTCGGGTCATGCGCCGCCTCCGATACCAGTGTTCTGCACCGTGGCAGAATCGCGTTTGACGAGTACTTGAGCGCCAGCGATCACGAGCTCGGCAATGGTAGCAGCATCCCAACCGCCGTCCCCGCCGGAGAGGGCCCCAAGGGCGTCGATACGAACTGCGGTGATCGCGCCATCGGGGAGCGTGCCGTGCGAATACATGGGCTCGGAGCCGCCGCCGGTTGCGAGCGCGATCACTTCAGCGCGGGATAATCGGGCCAAGCCTTCGAGATCGGCCAGCGTCTTCGCAGACACACCGTTGTCCGCATTGCACGCAAGCAAGTGCGTCCCGTCGATGGCGCTCAGGCGCTGGGTCTCAGAAGCGATGACCTTCACTCGGGGCTCCCTGGGCACAGCGCCCCGTGCGCCGAGATCGGCAGCGATAGTGCGCAAACGATCACTCATGGAGTATTCGCAAAGAATATGTGCGAACGCCGACTGCCAAACCGCATCCAGACGCGGCCTCTCGCGCAACGCGGCAATGGCAGAGGTTGCCGCTCCGACAGTATCTGCAACAGTCAATGCAGCGTTGATCCGCACATCATCGGTCGCCGTCGACGGGGCCACCACATGTCCACCACTGGCAATCGCACGCAGAAGCTCCCACGGCACAAAATCACCGCCGCCTGCCTGGCTCGCGCAAACAATGAGCCCGGCCTGGCACAGATGGTGATGTTCCTTGGCCGCCGGACCTCGCCGGCGACAGTGCGCAGACAAGTCGTCTGGGAACTGCAATGCGGCAGCGAGCTGCCCCTGGTATCCCCAATGTGGGTCATGAATCTCCAATCCAAAGTCGACCGAAGCCGTCAGCAGGCGCCGGAGCGACTCAAGCTCACTGCGCCCCATGCGCTGATCAAAACCGCCTACGTACAAACAGCTGCGTGGCGGCCGCTCGGCGATACCGATGGGATTGTAAAGTAACGGTTCGACCGCGGGCGCAAGCAGTCTGGCCGGCACTCCGCTGAGAGCCCCCGCCGTACAACGCGATGGACTCACCGAGTACACCATATCAAACGACAGAGCCGACGGCATACCCAGCCGTGGAGCATCGCTACCTACGGTATCCCAGTAGACCAAAGGCGTTCGCTTACGGCGGCACACCTCCGCCAGGGCAACCAACGCCTCGACGTAGCCTCGACCACCGGGCGTACCGAAGCTCGCCCATGCGCCGCCCGCACCCAGACCGCACGATGTAACCAGAACGAAAGCCGGGCTTTCAAACTCTAGCTGAAATGGCCAGGCATTGGGCTCGAGCTGTTGGAACCGCGTCGTGCTTCGAAGCTCGGTGGCTAATCGCGGACCGACAACACCAGCAATACCCGGTCGCGGCCCCTCAATAGGCTCGCGGTCGAGCAGCCAATGCTGCCGAGTAATAGCCCGACACTCTTCGTCGGAGAGGCCGTGCATAGCGGGTGGTCTCTGTGGGGCACTAGGACTCTCGTGGAAGGGAGGTGGGAGAACCCTCCGCTCGCGATAAACGCTGATCCATCGCTGCGGCAATCCCAACAGATTCTTCGGGGCATCCTGAAATGCCAGCTTGGTGGCGCGCCCAATACGGAAACTGGCTGAGTTGCGTGCCGTCGCATTCTGCAGTTGGGCAAGTGAGAGCTTACGCTCGAGCTCAGTTGATCGGGCGCTAAACTCCTGGGCAACATTTCTTTCGCTTTGTAGCTCACTGGTCACAGCCTTCAGCGCTGCACGCTCACGTGCCAGTTCGCTCCCCGTGCTTGCCAGGTCCCTCTGGACGCCCGGCAGGTTGCGTCTAAGTGGAACCAGCTCTTTCTCAAGCGCCTCCACGGCTTGCGCATGTTGTCGCCGGAGAGACTCGAGTTCATCGTTCAACTGGGCAATATACCGGCGCGACTCCGCAAGATCCTGCTCGCGATCGCGCATCTCAAAGGACATGCAACGGTACTCGCTGAGCACTCGTAGTTGCCGCGTATCGACGACCTCTGGCTGCAGTGCCTTGCCAATAACCATGACAACGCGATAGTGCTGGTGATCCGTCTTATGTAGACACACCACCTCTCGACGTGCCTCAGTCATCCGCTCGATGAGTGAGTGGCGGGCGATGTCTCCTGTGTCCGACAGAAAAAGCACTCCCTGAGCGAAGTCGCCATACGAGAACAGCGCATTATCCGAATCTCGCGTAGTGCCATCCAACTCCTCCACATGCTGAATGACAAGCACACGCTCGGTCGACACAGCGTTCGGATGAAACTCACCTGGGGCATGCACTGTCGAAATACCGAGAGACACGGGCAACTCGAAGTAGTTCGCCAACCCCGATGCTTCACTCGTCGCATTTACGACCGTCGTGTTGCTGTCAGCGTAGCGCGCAATAATATCGGCGATTCGCATATACCCTCAACCTTTCCGAACATACGCCGCGAACTGATTTGGGTTACTCCCGAACCGATACGGCATCAGCTCGACGAACCCAAAGTCACACGCACGTAATCTGTCATCGTAGGCGACTCGATCTCGGTGCACAATATAGTTGCCTTGCACGAAGCTCTCGTCGCCGAAGCTGTCACTCAAAATAAGGAGTGCCTCGGCGCGCGTGTAGTGGGCGAAGGAGCTGAGCGCATTTCGCCAGGCTGTGTCTGCGAGCAAGTGAAACAATACGTCCATGCAGATCACCACGTCGTAGAGCACTCTCGGGCGAAAGTCACAGAGTTCGACACACTCAAAGTTGCCTCCGTGGGTGCGTTGCGCCCACTCGATGGCAGAGATGCTGCTATCTATGCCGTCCACCATGTGACCGCAGCTACGCAGCGCCGCTGATAGATGCCCCCGACCACACCCCGCGTCAAGAATTCTGAGGGACCGTTCTCCACAGGTGTGTCGGCCGAGAAGGTCGAGAATCAGTCCCAGCCGCCTGGCATAGAACTCCTGGTTCTCCGCTACGGTGAGCCCTCGATCCCCACCCGAGCGCCAGGGGTCGAAAGCTGCATGGCGCTGATCCCAGAACCCAACCGGATCCGCCAACAATTCAGACGAATCAGAATCAACTACTCTGCGTGGAACATGCTTCATGTCGGATTCTACTTGGGTGCTCAATATTCGCGACCGCTGACCCAACGGCCGGCCGAGTAGTGAAACGCAGCCGTTCTCCTCGGATTGGATTGGCGTGTAGCTATGGTAAAATGCATACGCAGTACGCCCTTCCTCTGTGCGGCTCGCTTTCGTCTGGTAGTCGTTGTCCGTATCATTTCCCTGGCACGATCTCAGGTGGCCCAGAACCTCAAATCCAACCTGCTCGCCGCTCGCTGGTGCTCGGCCCCAAGCAACGGCCCGTAAGTAACACAACCCTCAGAATATCCCCTCCACGAGAACCTCTCACCTGAATCGGCTACTATATCGAATGGATCTTCCGGATGTCACGAAAAATGGGGTGACCCGCGTCTCGCCGCAACTCAGGTCCGAAGTGGATTCGACGACTCTCCCTGCGCTTCCTCGCCACAAACGCCGATTCGCGCTACAAACAGAATGAACTCTTCAGGAGGAACCATGCGAGGAACCATCGCTGCCGTTGTAGTCGTTGTTGTTGCCGGGTTGATTATTCCGGGCCAGGCCGAGGCCCGGGGGAAGAAGGACGACAGTAAGGATCTGTTTACTGTCACGGTGGACACCAAGGGATTTCAGCCGTACCGCATCGCCGTGGTGGAGCCCATCGCCAATGATCGGCCGCTTGGGAAGTTCGTGCGAAAGGTGACCATGAACAACCTGCGCATCGCCACGTCCTTTCGGGTGCTCAAGCAACGCACCTATCCCAAGGGGTGGCGCGCCAAGGGGCTGACGCCGAAGGTGAAGCGGTGGCGCGCCATCG
>JAFCZD010000340.1 GCA_019314525.1 Deltaproteobacteria bacterium | reverse complement strand
GGTGCTCGGTTGCGGCGGTATTGGCGGCACGGTGGCTCACGCGTTGGCTCGCACGGGGGTTGGGCGCATGGTGTTGGCGGATCCTGACCACTTCGAGCTGGCGAACTTCAACCGGCAGGCGGGCGCCCAAGTCTCGACTATCGGCCAACCCAAGGCCCAGGCGCTGGCGCAGCAGCTGCGAGATATCAACCCTGACCTGGAGTTGGCGGTGCATGAGGCTGCTGTGGGCGCCGATAATATCGCGAGCCTCCTGGCCGGCGTTGACTTGGTCGTGGACGCGGTGGATTTCTTCTGTGTGGACGCGCGCCTCGACATCTACCGGTATTGTCGCAGAGAGCGCATCCCAGTGATCATGTCAGCGCCCCTCGGCATGTCCTGCACTGTCAGCCTTTTCACCCCCGACAGCATGTCCTTCGAGCGCTACTACGACATTCGACCAGGCATGGACCAGGTGGACCAGCTCGTCGCTTTTTTGGTTGGGCTCGCGCCGCGCATGAGCCACCGCGGTTATATGGACATGCAGCACACGAACATCGCTGCCCAATATGGCCCGAGCCTTGGCGCAGCCGTGATGCTGGGCGCGGGCATGCTCGCAGTGGAGACGCTGAGGATTTTGCTTGGTCGCCCAGGCCTCGAACCAGCGCCCTATTATCTTCAATTCGACGCCTACCGCCGTCGGCTTTATCGGGGCAAGCTGCGCTTCGGCAATCGCGGCCCTCTTCAACGTCTCAAGCGCAGCGTCGCCCGACGCACCCTCATGAAGAAAGTGCAGGGGCTCGATGTCTGAGCATGATGCGCAAGCATGGGCGTCTAGGCCCGTGGCCAGTGCTCAAAGCGGACCTGAGCTGGTCGCCCAACCCTCAACGACGCTCTCAGAGGCGTCACGGGAGGTGCTGCTCAACGCGGCGATCATGGCGCCCACGCCGGATAACAGCCAGCCATGGATATTCAAGCTGATAGAGGAGGGCTTTGAGCTCTGGCTCGATCCCCAACGCTTGGGCATGTTCTTTGATATTTCTAATTTGTGCACTGCCATGGCGGCGGGGGCTCTTATCGAGAATATCACTGTGCAAGCAGCGGCCCTGGGGCTGGCGACCCACTATGTGCTGCATCCAGGTCACGCAGAGAAGATCGCGAGTTTTCGCTTTGAGCCAGCTGTGGGCACGCAGTGGGGCAGCTTGGGGCCAAGTTGCATCTATCGCCGTTGTACAGACCGAGAATTATACGATCGCTCCCGCGCGCTGTCAGATGATGCGGTGGCGCGGCTCAGAGCGTGCATCACAGCGCAGGACGCTTATGGTTGCCAGATCTACACTGGCGCTGCCTGTCGACGCGCCATCGGGCTGATGACGACGATTGACGCGTTGCGCTTCTCCCACGAGAGGGTGCACAAGGATTTCTACCGCCAGCTGCGCTTTGGCGAGGCTGCTGCGAATACGCGAGATGGCTTGGCAGAGCGCACCTTGGGCCTTGGTCGTCTGTTGACCGCGGCGCTCAGGCTGATGCGACCTTGGTGGCTATCCCGGGCATTAAACGTGCTGGGCTTGAACGTCCTTTCCGCTCTGCGCGCGACGTGGTTGCCGTGTCGCAGCGCCCCCTGCCTTGTGGCGCTCACACACCACGGCCCCTGTGATTATGTGGAGGCAGGTCGGGTGATGCAGCGCTTCTGGCTGCACGCCACTGAGCTTGGCATCAGCGCTCAACCCTTTGGTGCGCTCACCTTCTTTTTGGCTCGGCTTCACTTGGCAGCTGGCGAAGGGTTCAGCGCATGTCAAGTGGCTGCATTACACCGCGTCGAAGCGGGCTTCGCAGAGATCACACCAGAGTTTAAGTCGGGGCGCGATCAGATCATCATGATCTTTCGCCTGGGGTATGCGCCCAAGGCGCCCGCGCGCTCTTATCGTCGCCCCTTGGCGGATTTCGTCGCGACTTTGCCCGAGGAGGCACGCTGATGTCTACGGTACTCGTCGTTGGAGCCAGCGGCCAATTGGGTTCTACGATCGTGGCGGCGCTGCTCGAGGCGGGGCATCGCCCCCACGCCCTGCTCAGGGAGAACGCCACCTTGCCAGAGGGCCTCGCGGAGCACGTCGACGTGGAGGTCTGTCGCGGCGATCTCGGAGATCTTTCGAGCCTCCACGCCGCCTGTTCGCGCGCAGACGTCGTGATTTCCACGGCGAGCGCCATCATGCCGAAAAAGGGTGATCGCTTCGGCGCCGACGAGGTCGCTCACTACGAAAACCTGCTCACGGCTTGTGGGCAGCAACGTGTCGAGCACTTCATCTACATTTCAGCCTTTTCCACCGTTGACGATGACCTGGTGCCAGAGTTTGTGATCAAACGACAAATCGAGGGGCTGATCGCTGCGTCAGGGTTGCGCTACACTATCTTTCGGGCGGCCGCCTTCATGGATATCTATTTCGCGGCCATGGGCAGCGAGGCTCCCCTCCGAGGGGTTCGAAAACCCACCCTCAAACGGGGCTTTTGGCTCACACGGCTCTTTCTAGCCTTGAGTTCAGGGTTGCTCGAGCGTCGTGGTGTGGCGCTCGTACCAGGCAAGGGGAGTACGGTGCATCGCTTCATCTCCATCAAGAGCGTCGCGGTTTTCATGGTGCGTGCCGTCGATCTCCCTGGGGGTGCCAATCGCACGTTGGAGCTAGCCGGCCCCCAGAGCCTCTGCTGGGATGACATCGTCAGCATCTACGCGCGCCAACTTGGCCGGCGTGTGCGTTGCTTGCATCTTCCCATCTGGCTCTTCAAGGTGTTGGCGGTGCTCATGGCGCGTGTATCACCCGCTGGCGCCAATATGATGCGCATCTTCGCCATGCTGGGCACCCACGACTACAACCCAGCACCCAGCCCGGCGTTGCATGCTTTTTGTTTGCCCCTTGAGCAGGCAGAGGAGTACATCACACGCCAGCTTGCGCAGCCACTCAGGGAAGCGTCGCGCGAACCCCGCTGATGACGATCTCATCCACCGAGCCATGAAGCTTGTGTTGCACATCGACGGGTTGAGCAGTATGCCAGCCCATCAGTGAGCCACCCACCACCAGGGGCAGGCTGTTGCCCTCGATGCCATGAGTGATCCTCGGGGCTACGGTGCAGCTCCAGTCCTCGGTGCCCACAGGGATCTTCTCCCCAAAGAGTGTTTGCCTGCCGTTGAGCGTGAGGGTGGGTGGTTCGTCGCCGCCGAAGGTGACGCGGATATGGTGCCAGGTGTTGGGCGGCGCGAGGTCGTCGCTGCAGAGAAGATCCCCCCCACTGTCTTTAGCCTGCAAGCGAAAGCCGATGCGCATGTCGCTCGCCCGCATCAGCGTCAGGTGTCCAGCCTCCACTTGGCCATTGGCGTCCCGGGAGATGATGCCTTCGAGCTGACCCTCGGTGGCAAAACGAACCCAGAGTGAGATCACGCCTTGTCTGAGGCGCAGCTCATCTGTGATCACCCCATAGCTGAGCCTCGAAGGGCCAAAGGAGAGCGCGTTTCCGCAGCCTGGCTGAGCATTGACGAGGGAGGCGTCATTGCCAGAGAGTTGCAGGAGGGCACCAAAATCGGCCGAGAGCGTTGTAGGAACGTTCTGAGGTGACCAAGGCGACGTCGACTCAAAGCGTTGGAACCAAATGAGGTCTTCTGGGGCAGGAGCGGCGCCGCAGGGGGCATTGCCAAGGATGTCACCTATAGAGCCCTCCGGAGTGCTGTCCGCAGATCTCACCCGATCGTACCCGGCGACCGCATGGCAGCCCACCAGCCCGAATGTTATCAACAAAGCCCAACGCGCCGTCACTGCTGAGAGCTTACCACCATTCCTTCATTCCTTGCTGTGAGAGTAAGCACCCTTCGGGTATTCTCTTGCCATAAGGGGTGATGATGAAACTCGCCATCGAAGAGTTCTCCAGTGGGAAGGTCAGCTTTGAACTCGCAGGCTGGGAGGTCAGCGCCGAATCTCGGGGGACCATGCGCGCATTGCGCGTGAGTCTTGATGAGGGCCTGCAGGTCGACGCTCGTGCTGTGTCCTTCGAGCGCGTGTGTGCGCGCAGTGGGTCACGCTCCTTCGAGGCCAAGCGGGTCTCCTTGGATGCGACGCTACGTGTGGTCGCGGGGAAGCTGACGATAGAAGCCTCGCGCCTGCTCTTCGAGGGGCTGCGCTATGACGACCCCACCTTTCGTGTTGTGGCCCACCGCCTCGAGTTGGTGGAAGGTGTGACGTTCGTAGACGGCGTTCTGACAACACCTTTGGTGGTGGCGCGGCGTATCGAGGTCACACGAGGCGAAGGTGACGCCCGGCAAGAACTCAACCTCGAAGCGGCGACAGCCAGCGACCTTGTCTTTGGTGAGGCCTTGAACATCGCTCGTCTACGATTGGAAGGTGCGAAGATCGTGCGCCCAGAGCAGCAGGTGGAGTTTCAGCGTGCTGACCTCACGGCTCTGACCCGTGAGTTGCCACAAACCTTTGGTGCCAAGGCACTTCAGCTGGACAACCTCGTTTGGGAGCAAGGGCCACGCACCTTCAAGGCACGCCGGCTGGCGGCCCATGAGCCGAAGGTTGACCTCGCGACATCTCAAGTTGTGTTTTCCACGGGCAGCACTCACCAGCTGCACCTCTCAGATGAGGCGCTGGAGGTGGTGTTGGAGATGCTCGAGTTGCCCCAGGGCGGCAAGTTCACCTTTCCACGCGGAGGGACCGCCGTGGAGGCATGCTTTGAGCGCCTCCAATTGAGCTGGCAGGTGACAAAGGGGAGCCCCCTGGCGGCTGCCTTGAGCCATCTTTTTGCCCATGAGCAGGCAGAGGCCAGCATCAGCGAAGCCGGGCAAGAAGCCGTCGGACTCACCGCTGAAACCCTAGAGGCGCTGGTGGAGCGGGTGGGACAAGAGGGCATGGAGCTGGCCCTTGGGGACAGGTCTTTGGGCGCAGCCAGCGTGTCCGTTCAGGCTCTGGACGAAGCCAGCAGTCGGCTGCTCCTGAAAGGTGGCGAGCCACGGAGCTTTGAGCTGCAGCTTGGCGCCGGCACGCTCGTGAAGCTCGAATTGGCGCCTCTTCCTTCATCACCTTGAGTGCGCACGTTCCTCTTAGGCGGGTCCTTCTAGGTCGCAGGTGGGGATTTAGGCCACAAATCCCAGGGCTTGTTTTGCTGAAATTATAGCGTTTTTTATTGGCCTAACCGTTGCAAGATCGCGCGGCATGCCCAGCCTTTCGTTTCTTTCGGTTCGCGACTTACGCCGCGGAGGCCTAGGTTCAATCTCGCTGGCTCTGGCTCTCGCGCTCATGGGCTGCCATGGAGGGAGCTTTGACACGGCGGGGTCGAGAAAACCCTTCATCACGGGGGGCCAAGCCACCACCGGGTTTCCCGCGGTGGGCTTGCTGATCGTCGGCAACAGCATGTGCACTGCCACTCTCGTTGGTCGGAAGACAGTGTTGACCGCGGCGCATTGTGTGGCCAACGTACCCATGACCTTCATGTTGGACAACGGCGAGCGCTTTGCCGTAACCAAGGCCGTCCGGCCCGCCGAATATGGAGGTGAAGGCACCTCGTACGACATCGCCGTGGCGATCCTTGGTGCAGCCCCACCTGTTGCGCCCATGCCCTTGGCCACCCGTGCTCCCAGAGTCGGCGAGACAATCACTCTCGTGGGTTATGGAGCTACCCTCTGCCAAGAGATCAACGCCACCGTAGTCTGCACCGAGGACGCGGGCGTCAAGCGTGAGGCCACCAACACCGTTAGTTTTGTGACCCCCTTGGATTTCATCTACAACGGTGAGGGCAGCACCTGCAAAGGCGACTCGGGCGGCCCAGCCTTTGCGTTACAAGAGGGGCAGCAGGTGCAACTTGGTGTGACCTCTCGAGGAGTGCTGCCTTGTGGCGTCGAGGCCACGGACACTCGGGTTGATGTCTTTGGTGACTGGCTCCACGAGGTGGCTGATGGAGATGTGGTCTTTTCTGCACCACAGATTCAACCGCCCGAGCCTGATACCAGCCTACCGCAGCTCGATAGCAGCCCAACACCGCAGCTCGATAGCAGCCCAGCACCGCAGCTCGACACCAGCCCAGCACCGCAGCTCGATATGGCGGCACCGCCTCACTCCGATGCGGCACCCACAGCCCATCCCGATGCAGGGCTTGCACCTCAGGCTGACGCCCAGTTTGCGAACGAGCCAATCCCTGGCGCGCTCTCAGCGTCGGACCCCGAAACACGGAGCACCGAGCTCGTAGGAGGCTGCGCGACGAGCGGTGGGGGAGGAGGCGAGCTTTGGTTATTGGTCTTGGTGTGCTTGGCGCTATGGAGGCGCCAACTTTGTTCATCTTGGCGCTAT
>JAFCZD010000339.1 GCA_019314525.1 Deltaproteobacteria bacterium | reverse complement strand
AGGAGCCTCCAGCAGAGGAGCCTCCAGCAGAGGAGCCTCCAGCAGAGGAGCCTCCAGCAGAGGAGCCTCCAGCAGAGGAGCCTCCAGCAGAGGAGCCTCCAGCAGAGGAGCCTCTTGACAAGGCTTCTGGGGAGATCGTGACGGAGAGTAAGTCGCAGCGGAAGAAGCGCAACCGGCGCAAGAAGAAAAAGTAGGCGGTTGCAATCGCGTTATTTAGATTGCGTTGTTACTTGAATGACCCCAGCGGGGCTCGAACCCGCACTCTACGGCGTGAAAGGCCGGTGTGTTAACCATTACACCATGGGGCCGCCGATCCAGTTCTCCTGGATGCGTGTCCATCTAGCAGCTGGTGGTAAGATCTGTCAATCCATCAGTTTTGTGGGCCCGTCACTTTTTCGGGGTTTGGCTGGTCGGTGCCCGCTTTGGGGCGTCCACTTGCAGCGACCCGGTGTCTCCATCGAGCATGGCGGGGGTCGAGAGCCAGAAGGCTCGATTTCGTTGACCATGACCACTCGGCAACTGCGCTACCACCGGGATGGACAGAGGCGCAAGGAGCTTGCGCAGGGTGGTTTCTGCCGCTGGGCAGCCTTGTAGATCGCCAATGACGACACCCACGATGCCCTCGAGGGCGCCAGCTTGCAGCAACTGGGTCAGGTAACGGTCGAGACGGTAGGCAGGCTCGTTGACCTCCTCGAAGAAGAAGATCTTCCCCTGTGGCCGGGGCAGGTAGGGGGTACCGCAGAGGCTCGCTAGCACCGCGAGGTTCCCCCCAAAAATCGCTCCTTCCGCTGTGCCTGGGTGCCAGCAGTCGAGCCCCTCGAATGTGGTCGTTTGCTCTCCCTCGAGCAAGGCGAAGAGCGCCTCGCGATCTCCTTGGGGAAGCACCGAGAGCTGGTTGACCACGGGGCCGTGCACGGTGGGAACGCCAAAGCTGGCGGCCCAGGCGTGGATCGCTGTGATATCGGAAAAGCCAACAAGAGGTACGCGACGGCGCTCTAAGGTGGCAGCGTCGAGGTCTGCGAGGATTCGAGCGCTCCCATAGCCACCACGAGCGCAGAGGACCGCCTCCACCTCGTCGTCGCGCATGGCGGCGTTGAACGTGGTGGCCCTGGCTTCGTCGCTGGCGGCGAGGTAGGGAAGACCAAAGTTCGGTGCGAGGTCTGGTGCGAGGTCCATCGGGTGTTGGTGGCGGAGTGTGTAGCGTGCACGCAGGATATTGAGCCCCTCGGCGTATGTCGTTGGGGGCAAGGGCCCAGCGGGGGCGACCACCGCGATGGCAGCGCCTGGGGCGAGGGGACGAACCATGATGTTTTCTTTAACAACTTGCCGGGCCCACGACAATACTCGCGTTTGACAGGCTCGCGCCTCGCTGGCAGATTCCCACCCATGCGGCTCTTGGCCCTCGACGTGGGCAAAAAACGAATTGGCCTCGCCATCTGTGACGAAGAGGGGAGGGTGGCGACACCCCTGCATACCCTCAACCGTCGTGGCGGGAAGGCAGACCTCGACGCCATCGCCGAGGTGGTCACGAGCATGAGCGTCGAGGGGCTGGTGGCGGGCCTGCCTTTGACCCTCGAGGGACGTGAGGGAGGCGCTGCACGTCAGGCTCGTCGTTTTGCCGACAAGGTGGGCGCCCACCTCGGCTGGGACGTTCACTATGTGGACGAACGGTTCACCTCAGTACAAGCGGAGCGTGCGCTCTTGGAGGCGGATGTCAGCCGCAAGAAGCGGCGGGACGTGGTGGATGCCATCGCGGCCTCTTTGATCTTGCAGGCCTACCTCGATGGTAGCGGAAGGGCGCAGGGGCAGCCTTGAGCAAGCGAGCTATGCGTGGAGCGCTTGTTGTCTTTGGCGTGACGGTGGCGGTGGTGCTGGTGACCCTCATCATGCTTTACCGTTATGCAATCCATTACCCTGATCGGCCTACCCAAGAACCTGGTAAGGCTGTGGAGTTGGTGGTCCCTCGCGGAGCGGCCTTCCCCAAGGTGGTGGTGTTGCTCGCTGAAAAAGAGCTCATTAGCAACAAATTCGCCTTCCGTGTTTTTGCCAACTACAAGGGTGAGGCCTCCAAGGTGCGGGCTGGATCTTATCAGCTGAAGACCTCCATCACCCCGCGACGACTGCTCAATACGCTCGTTCATGGTGTGCCAGCTCCCACGGTGCGGGTGACGATCCCCGAGGGCAAGAATATGCTCGAGGTGGTCGAGATTCTCGCCAAAGCCCGTATCGCCAAACGCGCCGCCTTGCTTGCCGAGATGCGTAATGTGCACTTCCTGCGTCGCATCGGCGTGCCCGGCGACGACATGGAGGGTTTTCTTTTTCCTGACACCTATCGCTTTCGCACCAACCGGCCGGCTCAATTTGTCCTCAAGACCCTCTTCGCCAAGCACAAGCGCGTCTTCGTGCGTAAGCGCAGCAAGTTCATCAAGAGCTTCGACGATCTGCGCCGGAAGCTGGGGTGGGGCCACCGTGAGGTGGTCATCCTCGCCTCCATCGTGGAGAAGGAGACGGGCCGCGCCTTCGAGCGTCCAATCATCGCGGGCGTTTTTCTGAACAGGCTCACCTTTCCCCGTTTCAACCCGAAACTCCTGCAGACGGACCCGACGATCATCTACGGTTGCTCCGTGCCCGATGAGAAGTCACCGGCTTGCCAACGCTTCAAGGGGCGCATCCGTCGCATTCACCTTAACGATAAGGAGAACCCCTACAACACCTACGCGCACACGGGCTTGCCTCCTGGGCCGATTTGCAACCCTGGCGCTGCGGCGCTGCAAGCGGTGCTCGACCCGAAGACGTCGCGATTCCTCTACTTCGTCTCGAAGAACGATGGGACGCACTATTTTTCGGCCACCCGTGAGGAGCACGAGCGGGCGGTGGACAAATACCAGCGTCGGACCAAGCGTGGCTCCTAAACCTGTAGCCCCGGAAGCGGCTCCTGAATCCGTGGCTCCTGAACCCAGCCCAGCGGTGCGCTGTCGTGGACTCTGCAAGCATTTTCATGCAGCGGCGTCCTTCTCCCAGTTGCTGCGTTTTCAGCTGCGGGGCAGGCGCATCGACGCTCTTCGGGATGTGGAACTCGACGTGCGCAGCGGGGCGATCGTTGGGGTGCTCGGTGAAAACGGTGCTGGAAAGTCGACCCTATTGCGTCTCATCGCCGGCTTGCTCTTGCCAGACTCAGGCAGCGTAGAGGTGCTTGGGGCGGATGTGGCGACAGAGGGGCACCAGCACCGGGCTCGCGTGGGCTATGTGATCGCCGATGAGCGCAGCTTCGCGTGGCGACTCACCGCCCGTGACAACCTGCGCTTCTTCGCTGCTCTCTACGGCCTTTCGGGTGATGAGGCCACCGAACGCATCGATGCAGCCCTCGAGGAGGTGGATCTCCGAGAGCACGCGAGGCGGGCTGTGAGCGGCTATTCCACGGGCATGCGCCAGCGCTTGGCCCTTGCCCGCGGTTTGCTTGGCGCGCCCGAGATCTTCCTCTTCGACGAACCCACGCGGGGCATCGATCCTGTACAGGCGCGGCGGTTGCGGCAGTTCTTGCGAGACCGCTTGCTCTCTGGGCGTACGGCCATCGTCGCCACCCACGACGTGGAAGAGGCGCGCTTCCTTTGCGATGAGGTCGTGGTGGTGCGCGCCGGGCAGGTGGTGGCGCGCGGACCGGCCGAGGCGACGCATGAACTGCTGGGCCTCAAGGATGGGCACCCATGAGACACAGCATGCGCGTGCTGGTGGCCTTCTTCTTACGTGATATGCGCGAGGACCTCTCGTACCGCGCGGCGCTGGTGATTGGGCTCTTTGGTTGGGTGGTGATGCTCTCAGCCTTCTTCTTCTTTGCGCGCTTTGTTGATAGCGCTGTGCAAGTGGGCTCTGGTGTTGGCCAAGGCGGGTATCTTGGCTTCAGCGTCATGGGCATGGTGTTGATGAGCTTGCAGCAGACCGCGCTCTCGGCCTATCCCCAGCGTATTCGTGCGGCGCAGCTCACGGGCACCTTAGAGGCGATGCTCGCCACCCCCACGTCCCCTGGGTTGGTGCTCATCGCGTCTCCCTTCTATCGTTTCACGCGGGCGATCTTCAGCGCGTTGGTGATGGTGTTGCTGGCGGTGTGGCTCTTCGATCTGCGTTTCGCGAAGGTGGATGTCATCGCCCTCGCCGTGACGCTGCCCCTCTGCCTGCTGGCCTTCGCCTCCCTGGGGCTCTTGGCCGCTAGCTTCACGCTGGTCGTACGCCGCTCTGATCCCATCAGCGCCTTCTTCGGGGGCTTTTCAGTGCTGGCGGGGGGCGTGTTTTTTCCGACGCATGTGCTGCCGGGGTGGCTGAGGACGCTCGGGGAGGTCTTGCCGATCACCCATGGGCTGCAGTTGGTGCGCCGCGCAGCCTTCGAAGGAGAGGGCCTGGCTACCTTGAAACACCCCCTGAGCATGCTCACGCTCTTCTGTGTGATCGTGGCCCCTGTGGGGCTGGTGTTCTTCAGTTGGGCGGTGCGACGAGCGCGCCGCGATGGCAGCATGAATCACTATTGAGGGCTGCCAAGCTTCTGTAGCCCGTCTTGCTGGGCCCACATGAGTGTGATAGCGTTACAAGTCTACTAAGCCCTAGGATCAATAGCGGTTTTACCTGCTTTCTTGTCGAGGCCAGCCCATCTTTGGCTGGCCCTTTCAAAGAGGAGTTCGCGCTCATGAGCCATCCAGAGCCTGGGTCGCTAATCGCAAAAATCGCCAGCCTGCAGAACTATGAGCAGTACGCCGGCCTTCACTGGGAGGGGAGCTTCGAGGATTACCTCGGCATCGTGCGCGAGAACCCCGATGTGACCCGAAACGCCTTCCAGCGGGTCTATGACATGGTCCTCTCTTACGGGCGCGAAGAGTACATGGACGCCAAGAAGAAGTTGGTGCACTACACCTTCTTCGATGATCCGAAGAACAACGGGCGTGAAGGGATCTATGGCCTTGATATCCCGCTGATGAAGCTCGTGAATGTGCTGCGAAGCGCGGCGAATGGCTACGGCCCCGAGCGTCGGGTGATCCTCTTGCATGGGCCGGTGGGATCGAGCAAATCCACCATCGCTCGCCTGCTGAAGCAGGGGCTCGAAGACTACGCCAAAAACCCCGAAGGCATCCTCTATACCTACTTCTGGAGCCTTGACGGCGACGCGGTGATGGACCCCAATAAGACCGAGGAGTTCTATCCCTGCCCGATGAACGAGGAGCCTCTGAAGCTGATCCCCTCTGAGTGGAGGGAGAAGGCATTCAAGAGCCTTGGCCTCCAGAGCGGACGGTATCCTCTCAAAGTGGCGGGAGATCTGAACCCACAGTGTCGGTACATCTTCAAGCACCTGATGGATCGTTACAAAGGTGACTTCTCCAAGGTGATGAACCATGTGCGCATCAAGCGCCTCGTGCTCTCAGAGCAGGATCGTGTGGGCATTGGCACCTTTCAGCCCAAAGACGAGAAGAATCAGGACTCTACGGAGCTGACGGGCGACATAAACTACCGTAAGATCGCTGAGTACGGATCGGACTCCGACCCGCGCGCGTTCAACTTCGACGGTGAGTTCAACATCGCCAACCGCGGGATCATCGAGTTTGTGGAGATCCTGAAGCTCGATGTGGCCTTCCTTTACGATCTCCTCGGGGCGACCCAAGAAAAACGCATCAAACCAAAGAAATTCGCCCAGACCGACATCGACGAGGTGATCATCGGTCACACCAACGAGGCAGAGTTCAAGAAACTGCTCAATAACGAGTTCATGGAGGCCTTCCGCGATCGCACGATCAAGGTAGATATCCCCTACATCACACGCATCTCAGAGGAGGTGCGTATCTACCAGAAGGACTACAACAAAGAGACCATCCCCAACACGCATATCGCGCCACACACCCTCGAGATGGCCGCAATGTGGGCTGTGTTGACGCGCCTCGAAGAGCCCAAGAAGCACAACTTGACCTTGTTGCAGAAGCTGAAGCTCTACGATGGGAAGACGCTGGCAGGCTTCACCCAGGACAACATCAAAGAGCTGCGCAAAGAGGCCCAACGCGAGGGCATGGACGGGATCTCTCCGCGCTACATTCAGGACAAGATCTCCAACTCCCTGGTGAGCGAAAAGAACCAAGGCTCCATCAGCGCGTTCTTGGTGCTCAACGAGCTCGAGGCGGGGTTGCACTCTCATAGCTTGATCAGCAGTGAGGAGCAGCGCAAAGGCTTCCGCGAGATGATCGGTATTATCCGGCAGGAATACGAGGATCTCGTCAAGAATGACGTTCAGCGCGCTATTTCGGCGGATGAGGACGCCATCGCCAAGCTCTGTGGGAACTATATCGACAA
>JAFCZD010001005.1 GCA_019314525.1 Deltaproteobacteria bacterium | reverse complement strand
GAACACCCCATGCCCTGCGTCAACTGCGCGGCCATTCCCCAGGAGTTGATCGAGAGCGTGCTCTTTGGCCATGAGCGTGGCGCCTTCACCGGTGCCCACCAACAACGCCGGGGCATCTTCGAGGAGGCCCACAAGGGCACGGTGCTGCTCGATGAAGTAGGCGAGCTCTCCCCCGCCGCCCAAGCCGCCTTGTTGCGAGTGCTCGAAACCAAGCGCATCACGCGCGTGGGGTCCGTGGCCGAAATCGAGGTGGATGTTCGCATCCTCGCCGCGACCCATCGCAACCTCGAGGCCATGTGTGAGAGCGGGAGATTCCGCTGGGACCTGCTCTACCGGCTGAACACCATGACCTTGAAGCTTCCAACGCTCAGTGAGCGGCCAGAAGAGATCGAGGCCATGGCCACCCGCTTCATGGAGGAGGCCAACGTAGCCAACGGAAGAGAGATCCGCGAGATCGCGCCTGAGGCCCTCAAGGCGCTCAAGAGCCACAGCTGGCCTGGAAACGTTCGTGAGCTGCGCAACGTGATGCACCGCGCGGTGGTGATGGCCGAAGGCGAGACCATCGGCTCTGACGCCTTCCCCGACACCCTTCATCTGAAGTCGAATGCGCCAGCAGGTAGGTCCGGCGATCGGGATGCCATGGATGACGAGAGCGACCCAGCCCTCGACTACAAAGAACGCATCCAACGTTATGAGACCCGCTTGATACGCGCCGCCCTCGAGCGCAAAGGCTGGGTGCAAACAGAGGCCGCGCAGCTCCTCGGCATTCCCGTGCGAACCTTGGCCCATAAGATGCGCGCGTTTGGCGTTGCCAAACCCTGATGCGAGTCGCGCTCACATCCAGAGACGCAACCTGCTGCGTAACCTGCTGCCTGGTCTTCTGCGTAACCTGCTGCCTCATGCTGGGCGCCTGCCATGATCGGCTCTCTCCGCTCATGGAGCGAGAGGCTGCCGATGGTGCCATCCCGGACGACACCAGGGTCGATGGCAACACATCGCCACAGAGCTGGGGCGCCTACGCGGCGGGGTTGGCTGTGGGTCTTTGCATCGGCGAGATCATGCTGGAAGTCGATGACACCTCCTTTGATCTCGATGGAGGTGACACACTGGCAGACGGCGCCAACGCCGGACCCACGCTCTCGCTGCGAGAAGCCCTGACCATCGCCGCCAACCACACGGAGCGCGTGGCGATCCGCTTCTCGCGCGAGGTGTTTCCCGCAGAGGACCCAGCCACCATCAGCATACCCCCTGGCTGTCGCGTACCATGGCTAGAGAACACCTGCATCGATGGGCGCCATCGAGGGGTCATCATCGATTTCGAAGGGGCCGCGCCTGGCGCCGATCCCCTCTGCACCTTCGAGTTGAAGCACGACTCTCTGATGGTGGGGCTCGAGCTGCGAGCATTGCAACATGAGGTGAGGGTGATGGAGGGCGCTCAGCTGGCAGGGTGTCGAGTGAACCACGATGGCTGGTCCATCACCCCCGCTCATCCCATCGAGAGCGTCGTCGCCACAGGCTCGACCATTGGCCCAGGGAACAGTTTTGGCGGTCAAACCGGGGTGCATATGCATGAAAGCCGTATGCCGAGGATTCACGGAAACCTCTTCGGCGTTGACCCCATCACCCACACGAAGATTCCACTCACCACCGGCGTGCGCCTGGGCAGCCTCTCACCACCCACCGAGCCGCTGGTGATCGTGGACAACACCTTCGCCTCGGCAACGGGGATCGATGTGTGGGTGGGCACAGGCGAGAGCAGCGTCGTCATCGTGTCGCGCAACGAATTCACCGGCCAGCTGGGTGTCAGGGCAGACGCAATGCTGCAACCTCTCCGGGGAAGGCTGCAGATCGGTCCGCACAACGTCTTTGCCACGGAGGTGCAGGCCCTCGAGCTCAACGCGGCCGACGCCACGATCGAACGCGCAGGTGCTCGCGCCAACCATTACAAACGCCACCTCCACCGGCGTGGAGGGCACCTGCACCACGAGTGGGCTGATCGAACTCACGATTCAAGGGCAAGCTGGCGTGTGCAGTTATTTGGGGTATGCGCGCTGCCATGAGGGTCGCTGGCGTTATGGTGGTGCCCTGCCCACGGGAAAAATCCGAGCCATGTGCACCACAGAGCGTGGGAGCAGCCCGCTCTCGACGCCTTGGGAGTGATCACGGCCCAATTATCGGAGATCACTCAGGGCATCGAGGACGAAGGCTATTTTGCTCATATCCTCGACTTAGATCGCCTGCTCATTGCAGCCTGACCGTGCTGCAAGGGTCGCCGCTGTCCTACCAGAACGTTGCGGAGTCCCAACGGTGACCTTCCTTCAGGTGGTCAGTCCAAGGCCTTTGGGAGACGACCTTGATCCTGGCCGAGACAAAAAGATCGCCTGCCTCCGTTTTTCCCGCCTTGGCCTTGTCGTAGAGGTAGAGGTCGAGCAGCATGTTCGGCGCGGCTGGCGCTTTGGTCCAAGGCGTGGGGCCGTACTTTTCCGTCAGCGCGTTGTCCTCGCTAG
>JAFCZD010001004.1 GCA_019314525.1 Deltaproteobacteria bacterium | reverse complement strand
GCAACCTGCTCGGCTGCCCAGAGGCCCAAACGAAACGCCGCGGGGCCTTCGGCCGAGAGGATCTTGGCAGCGGGGCCACCTGCATGAAGGGATTGCGGCCTGGCCGCTTCGCTGGCTGTTTCGTAGCCCTTTTTGAGTGGAAAATAGAGCTTCTTGACCGCGAGGTGTCCTCCACCGCGCTGCTGCGCGATGGTATGGCTCTCTTTGACCAGCGTCTCGATCTCTTGCCAATCGTGTTGACCGGGCAAGATGTGCATCCAGTTGCTCGTCCCGCGCGCCGTGGAGGGTTCGAAGCGTGAGTCTTCAACCAGCGCAGGATCACCGAAACGGACGTGCATGCCAATCTGGTCGCCCTTCAATTTCCAGAAGGCGAACTCCCGGTGGCCGCCACCCACTACACTGAACGATTGACTCTCTTGCTTCTTTTCGTCGTGCCGCCAGGTGCAATGCCGGGATCGTGGGGTACTCGCACAGAGCTTCACGAAACGGGCTTCATCGTCGCTTCTTGGTGACAGCCTTCTTGGTGACAGCCTTCTTGGTGACAGCCTTCTTGGTGACAGCCTTCTTGGTGACAGCCTTCTTGGTGACAGCCTTCTTGGTGACAGCCTTCTTGGTGCCCTGGGATCCTGCGGAGACCTCCTCGTAGCCCTTCTTCTTCTTCTGAGCGATGAGTTTCTCCGCCGAAGATCGCGCGTCGTCGACGCTGTGGAAGTCCTTCGTCTTGGATTGTCCACTCGCGCCAATGCGCCCGTAGGTTACGCTATGAGAGGTCCCCGAGAGCACGATCTCCCAGAACTTACTTGAGCTTCCTGAGGTAAATTCGAGCCGAATATGCATTTGCCTACAGCCTCCTGCGGGGGTCGCCCAAAAGCATCAAGTGTGGTGTATGCGCATAGCTTACGCTCACACGGCTGCGTTAGCAGTACCCAAACCGAAGCAGAGGAATAGTCATCAACACCTGCTACCTTTATGGATGCCCGCCGGACACCGGCGAACCAAGCCAAGCCAAATGCATCAATAGGTTTTGCGACAAATCCTCTACGGGCTGAGCCAGCCAACGACTCTCGGAGATCCGCACGGATCGTTTGGGCCACGGGAGTGGTATGGTTCCTCATGCGTAGAACCAGGCTCGAGTCCACCAAGCCCAAATCCACCAAGCCCAAGTCCACCAAGCTCAAATCCACCAAGCTCAAATCCACGAAACCCAAGCCCCTGGTGAGGGTGCCAAGGGCCCAGTCGATTGTGTTCGCCCCTGACGAGCGGCGTTTCTCGACGGTGATCGGAAAACGAGGGCAGATCTGGAGTCTTGACGCAAACGCCGAGGACGTCGCCGCGCAGATCACCGAGCTCGAGATGCTGCCCCACTCCAGGGAGATCATCTTCGCGCCAACGGGTCCGCTTGTGGCGTCGGTCACCACCAAAGGCGTGGTTGGGATCTACCACAGCGAGGATGGCGGTGGCCCGCTGCGTAAGATGAAGATGGAGCAGGAGACAGGCAGCCCGGTGTTCATCAACGACGACCTCCTGCTCGTCGCTGACCGGAACGGAAACCTCGTCACTTGGGACGTCAAGACGGGGGCTGAGGTCGCCCACCTGCGTTTTCCGGGGCAGACGGTTACGCCCTTCGGTGTGCTGGAAAGAGGGGATGGACGCGGGTACGCCCAGATTCGGACCGTAGGCGACTACACACCCTATCACTGGGTGGCCTTCGACCCACAGCACACCAGGGAACTCGACGCGCGGATCTCCTTTGTCGACTCGAGCGACCGCTGCCTCAGGGCTCTCGTACCTAACCCGTCAGGAGCTTGCCTCGTGGTCAGGGCGCGCGATTTCATAGAGCTAGTCGAGCTCCCGTCGAAGAAGGTGATCGTACACCTCGACGTGGACAAGATGTACCTCGGTGATGTTCGGTTCTCACCAGACGGTCAGTACGCGATGTTCACCAACACGGAGCGGTGTTGGATCCTCGAAGGTGCCACCTTCAAGCCCTGCTGGATCTATGACGGCGCGCTGATCCCGGCCTTTTCGCCTGGCCAGCGACTCTTCGCCCTGAAAAACGAGATCTGGGAAGCGGAGGACTTCGCTCCCCTGATGGACGGGCTAGTCGCATGCTCGTCTACGACCAGCTCCCGCTCTACACCCTGAGGCCTTGTGTCTCAGAGCGCCGCGAGAACCGTCTGCATGAGGATCACAAGGGTGAGGGGTTGGTCCTGCAAGGGCACGAAGCCTCGCCGTGCATCGAGCAATCCACGGATTATCGCACGGCAGCTCGTCGTCCTGCTGCATCTCGATGCCGGCGGTCCCCGTGTCAACTGGGGTGAAGGCGGCTCGGGCAGCAGCGCGGCGAGCTTTTTGCACATGGAGCTGAGCCTTCCCTTGGACATGGTGGCTGCAGCGGGACAAGAAGATCGCCAACCCCTACTACGGA
>JAFCZD010001003.1 GCA_019314525.1 Deltaproteobacteria bacterium | reverse complement strand
AGGCGCAAGAAGGCGGCTTCCAGCTCAGCCTCTGCCGGCGCGAGGTGTAAGAGACCAAAGCCGCCTTCCACGAGCGCTTGGGCGATGGCTTCGCGGCGGTCCCCGCGGGTGCTCACCGAGAGCGTGGTTTGGGGGCCGGATGCCTGTCGATAGGGGGCAGCAGGGCGTGGGTCTTCGTGACAGCCCTTGATGCCTTCAAGGCCGTTGAGCAGGTCCATGGCATGGGTTGCATCGCCACGGATCAGTACGTGCAGCCTCTGACCGCTGGAGAATTTGCTCACAAGCTCCTCCTCGGAGCCATCGGCGATGATCTCTCCGTCTTTGAGCATCAAGATGCGGTCAACGGTTTGACTGATCTCCGGGAGAATGTGGCTCGAGAGCAGGATCGTGTGTTTGCCCTTGAGGCCACGAATCATCTCTCGGAATTCAACGATCTGCACCGGGTCGAGCCCCTTGGTGGGCTCGTCGAGGATCAAGAGCGTAGGGTCGTGAACGATGGCCTGACTGATGCCCACGCGCTGGCGGAAGCCGTGGGAGAGGGTGTCTATCACCTGATGGCGTACCTGCTGCAGGTTGGTGAGTTCGATGGTCACCCCAACGCGTTCGCGTGCTTTCTTTGTGTCGAGCCCGCGTAGCTGCGCTGTGAAGAGCAGAAAACCCTCCACGGTCATCTCTGTGTAGAGCGGTGGGACCTCTGGAAGAAAGCCTACCTGTTGTCGCACGCGGTCGGGGTCTTGGGTGACGTCCACCCCGCCCACCTTCACCGTGCCCCGAGAGGGCAGCAGCAGGGAGGTTAGGACCTTCAAAGTTGTGGTCTTACCGGCCCCGTTGGGGCCGAGGAAGCCGACGATCTCGCCCTTTTCGATCGTGAAGTCGAGGTCACGAATCGCACAGGTGTCGCCGTAGTATTTGGTTAGCCCTGACGCTTCAATCATTCGAAAATACTCCGCTAAATCTAGAGATTCTAGCCTCTTGGCCGGCGTACCTTAGTGATTGGCCTTGGTGCCGTCAAGAGATGCCACGACAACCCCGCTCACGGGCAGCACATTCTCCATGGATTCCATGCTCAGCTCGCTCATTTTGTTCAGACCTTCTGGGAGAGTTGAGCGTCTCAAAGCAAACGAGCCCTGGTCATCGACGTGAAACCCTTCAGGGCCTAAAGCGGGAGGCAGAGATGAGCAAGGGGCAGAGTACGCTTCGTTTCGGAGATCATGAGGCTTTCCACCGGCAGCTGGCGCGAGGAGCCGTGGCCGGCGCGGTCTTGGGCTTGGTGGGCTATGTGCTGGTCAGCTTCTGGCCGTTCCTTGAGGGGCTCTCTTTCGCTCAGCGCTTCGGTCCAGCGGGAGCCGATGTTGGAGCGTCCAAGCTCTTGTGGCTCACTGTGGCAGGTGCGGTGCTCGCCCTGGTAGCTCGGCCTCCCGTGGAGGGCAGACGCTTGGCGACCCTCGGTTTTGGTGTAGGCCTCTCTTTGATGGGGGCCTTGGTGTTGCGGGCTCTCGTGGCTTCGCCTCCGGTTTATCCCTGGTTTGGGGTCGGCATCTGGGGCTTGGCGTTGGGCGTGGTGGTCTCCCGGGACCTCCGTGACACCCGGCGATACCTCGTCCCCGCGGCGTCGGCGCTCTCCACCATGCTGGCGGTTTGGGTGGTGCAAACCCTCACAGCCAAGGTGGTGTTCACCGATTATGTTCCAGCCTTCTTGGCGGCGCCCGTGGCGGGGGCTGCCTTTGGCTTCCTCTGGGGCATGGCGCTGGGCGTGCGCCAGGTTCATCTCACGGTAGACCCGGGTAAGTGGTGAGCTAGAGGAACTCCTCGCCCGAGCGATGGTGGTAAACGGCCGCATTGCTGAGGTGCTCGTGGACCGAGAAGACAATGGCAATTCTACCGATCCTCAGCTGAGGAGTGGCGTGGAGCAGCTGATCACGCGCGTGCTCGACCTTGGTGAGCGTTGGGATGAAGTCGAAAAAGAGGCAAGTCATAGCGACGCCACAGAACTCAAAGAGCGCACCCAGCAGCTCGCAGAGAAGGTGCGCACAGCCCAAGATCCCGTGGCACGTAAGCAATATGGCCTGGCTCATGATGCCCTTCAGGCGCAGCTTGGCCATCTGCGGGGCATCGATCTC
>JAFCZD010000338.1 GCA_019314525.1 Deltaproteobacteria bacterium | reverse complement strand
ATGCTAGCTGCATCTCGAAGCTGGCTTGGCTCATGTTTCATGGGTTGGGGAAAACCAAGTGAGTGCTGCTGATGGGAAAGACCGTGTCCCGCCCGCGCCAGGCGTATCTTCTGGTGCTGTTGCTCATACCCCTATGTTTTGTCGCCTGCGCGAAGGATGAGCACTCTCTCGTCGGAGATTTCTTCATTTGCGATGATGGTGCTCTATGCGAGCTGCTCGGTGATAAGGGACGCCGTTATGACGACACCGGACATTGGGTGGACCTCGAACCCATCACGGAGGACCTCTTGCCGCCCGCGCCCTATTGTCTCGATCAAGAAGATCGGGGGATCTATCGCGTCGAAGGCGATCTGCTGATCCAGCAGGAGTTCAGTTCCGATGGCAGTCTACGCGACGAGGACCGCTTCGATATCGTTGTGCGTGGAGACATCATCGACTTCCACAGCCGCGCTGGGTGGCCCGATGTCTCCGTCAAGCGGATCACCCGCCAGGATGCACCAACTTGCGTGGATTCTCCCATGCTTCCCGACATGGGTGCGGGTGGAGACTAGGTGTGAGTCGTCATAACCTCACGAGGCTGATGCAAATCGCACTCTGCTGCCTGTGGCTGCCGGCATGCTCCTATCGCCCCATCGACTCCCACGCCTGGGAAGTACACTCCTTCGACAAGAGGCTGTCATCGATGGCCGTGATCGGAGGTACCGTCTGGGTCACGAGCGTGTGCAACGGCCTCTTTCGCTGGGATGGTGACACGTTTCGACGCAGCAACATGGGTTTTGACACACCAGGGATGGACCAGATCAGCGCTTGCCCCGATGGCACAGCTTGGGGGCGCCAGGGAAGCAAGCTTTGCCAATTCGATGGCCTCACTTGGCAGCACCAAGCGTCACCTGGCAGGTTAACGAGCGTTCACTGTGCGAGCCACACACGAGCATGGGCAACGACCTCACACTCAGTGCATCGCTTTTCTGCGGGCCAATGGGGGCGCGTCTTCACCGCTGAAGGCGAAACGGCGCCTCAACTGGCAGCTATCTGGGGACCAAGCTGCGATACCAATCGTGCCTGGGTGGTTGGCATCAATGGCGCCCTGCAAGTTACGGCGACAGGCACAGCCCCCATCGCAGCTCTCGAGCATCGAATGCTCACCTCCGTAACGGGCTACGAAGGTGCCTCATGCCAACTCGACGTGATAGCGAGCGGCAATGAGGTTTGGCGACGCAAGAGCGCAGGGGCTGGGGAGGTTTGGCAACATCAGAGGTCAAGCAAGCCCTTGCTCCTCGAACAAGACAGTTGGTGGAGCAGCGAGCATGGCGTCCTGATCAAGACCAACGCGGAAGGCGAGCATCGAGACGAAGAGCTGCTCGCTGATCTCGACGTTGGTGTAACACGCTGGTTGAGCCACGTCGCCCGCGACGCAGTAGGTCGGCTGTGGGTGCTGGGACACGACACCATGGGCGCTGGGTGCGGAGCCAACGCTATGTGGCCAGATTGCTGCCAGCCGGTGGGCTCGCGTTCCTTCGTCGCGCGGCGACGTGACTTGCTATGGTAATCTTCCCATGAGATTCCCCGTTATTGCGTTATCGATCTCTGGCTTCTAAACGGCAAACGCAAAGGCAGAACATGCTCAAGTCCACTTTCCTGATCTTGATGATGCTTTCGCCCTGCAGCTGCGAAGAGTGTTCGGACAGTGGAGAATAGCGGAGAATCTTCGTTGGCACGAACATCACACACACACGATGCGCTCGCAATGAGCGCTGTGCAAAGCGCCCCCGGGAACCGCGCCACCCACCACCAAACATGAGCCGTCATCCAGAACCACCGTCTCCGTGAAGCGGCGACCTTTCTTCAGTTTGCCCACTTCGCGCCAGCTATCCTGAGCTGGGTCCCAGCACAATACGCCAGGAGCTACACCATCCCCGTCCACACCACCGAGGAGCAGCACCACGCCATCGGGCAGCGTCTGCAATCGATGGCCAAAACGAGGTTGTGGCAACGGTGACGCGCTCTGCCAGCTTCCCGAAACGGGATCAAAAATCCCTACCTCGCAGATCAGGCCACTGCCGCCTTTTCCACCGGCGACCATCACGCGACCATCGCTCAGCGCCGTCCCTGCACCTCGACGGCCGGCAAAGGGCACGTCAGAGGCCGCCTCCAAGGCCTTGACCTCAGCACACCAGGTCCAACACTTCCCAGGGTCTGTGTCACCCACCACCAGCGCATCGCCGCCTCCCATGCCGAGCAATAGAAAGCAATCAACAGGGTCGGATTCTGTGCTCCATTCGGCACTCTTTGGCGACCAGATTTCCAGGGGAAGGGGTCGATTGGCGTCTCCGCCGCCCACCAGCAGCCTTCCGTCCCGCAGTTGAACGACCTGGGGCTCGCCTCGTTTTTCCGCCATCGCCATGCTGGGCTGCCAGACATCTGTGGTTGGGTCCCAGATCAGGCAATCTGCCAAATGGTGAAACCCGTCTTTGGCACGGCCTCCAATCACCATCGCCCTGCCCTCATCAAGCGCCACCAAAGCTGGCCAAATCCGCGGCTCCGGCAGAGACGCGCAAGCTTGCCATGTGTCTGTCGAGGGATCGTAAATCTCGCAGTCC
This sequence comes from Deltaproteobacteria bacterium, assembly GCA_019314525.1. Classification (GTDB taxonomy): domain Bacteria; phylum Myxococcota_A; class Polyangia; genus JAFCZD01. Next base: position 3,768 of record JAFCZD010000338.1, on the reverse strand, counting down.
TTCAGCCGAACGACGTCACCACGCCCACTTTCGCCACCGATGGCCAGCACACGACCATCGCTCAAGGTGCAGAGGCCGTGGCGCGTCCGTGCCTTGCCCATGGGTTTGGCCTTCTTGACGGGGTTTCCCCTCGCCTTACGGGGGGCAGCTGCCCGTTTGGTCTTGGTGCCGCTCTCTGCTTTCTTGTTCATGGCCTTCAATCCTCCACAAGAGAACCATACCGCATGGTCAGACTGCATGTCATAGGTGCCGCTCCTTGGGCTTCAACAGGGTATTTTCTCAAGACCCTTCTCGCCGCTCACGCGTTGAAGCTCTTCATGTCGATGATGAATCTTCGCGCCACGCTCTGCGCCATTGTGATCGTGTGTCTTTGTCCTAGCGCCCAGGCACTTCAAACGCCCGCGAGCTACGTGAAGCTACGAACGCAGCTGCGTGAGGAGCGGCCTTCGTTGCGAAGGGCATTCTATCGCGCTCCACGCAAAGAGCGCTATCGGCGTCTGGAGGCCGCGTTGCTGCAGCGCATCGACGTATTGCACAAGCAATGGGTCGGCTCGCGCTGGGGTCTTGGCCTGCCACAGTCCACCGTGCCTTTCAAAGGGAAGACGAATTGTGGGCTATTCGTTGCGGTGGTGTTGCGCGACGCTGGCTTCAATTTGCCGATCTGGAAGTTCAACCGGCAGGCCTCTTATCACGGTAACAAGAGCCTCGCGCCACGTCGAACGCGCCGCTATTTCAAGCGCGCTCCGATGAAGCGATTCCTCTCGGTGGTGAGGAGCCTGGGGCCAGGGCTCTTTCTGATCGGCCTCGATTTCCACACCGGCTTTCTCAGGGTCCAACCCAACGGTGAGGTGCGCTTCATCCACGCGTCCTACGAGACGCGCAAGGTCGTCGACGAGCCCGCCGCGACGGCGGGACCTATCGTCACCAGCAAGAACAGGGTGATCGGGAAGATACTGCAGCGAGAGATGTTGCGCTGGTGGCTCAAGCGCAAGCGCATCCATGTATATGGTAACCGCTGAGAAGCAGGCGCTCCTCGAAGAGACCAACAGCGCAAGCTCCCCAAACGCCGATGAGACCGCTGCTGGTGGGCAGCTTGGAAGAGTGGCGGGTGAAAACACACAGGATCAGGGCTCGAACAGAAAGACCCCCAATACAAAGGATCTTGGTAGCTCTCATCGCCGGAAACCCTATGGACAATGAGGGGTGAGTCGCAGCAAGACGCCTGGGTTCGTGGAGCTATCAACCAGGTTATAGTTGTCGAGGTGGTCCATCCAGATCAGGGTGTTGATGCCCGCATTGTGCAAAGAGTAGCGGATGAAGTATCCAAACACCGTAGGTCCACCTTCGCGACTCAGAAGCACCTGCAGCCCATGCTCGCCACTGCTTTCGTTCCACCCCAGCACTCGTTGCATGGGGTTTCCGGTGGTCGTCATTGCCGCAACCCAAAAACGATTATTGAGCCAGAGCACGTCGTGTGGCTTTTGGAGGAGAGGAGAGAAGAAGGCGATCGGTCGGCCAAGAGGGCGTGCGCTGGCGGCGTCGATGAGCTGACACGTGGCCGGCGTGGTGCTGCAGCGCAGAAAGTGCTCCCCACTGTAGGCAAGGGCGATATTCGGTTGTGAGGGTTCCAAAGAGACAACCTCACTGTCCACCGCGATCACCTCATTCCCTTCGATCACCGCGAGGGCAACGCGGGTCTCTTGGGTGCCCTCGCGCCAGCCAAGGGAGAGCACACCCAAGCGTTGATCGTCACCCCGCACACGCACATGGGGCACGAGCCTGAGAGGCGTGGCGGTATCGACTTCAGCGAGGGTAATCACGGCCCCGAGGGGGGTGAGGCTCGCGTCGAAGCGGTGCACTCGGAGCACAGGGGCGTGACCAAGCTCAGGTTGTGGGGTCCCTGTGGGGCCTTCGACGGTGGCGATGAGCAGCTGGGTTCCTGTCCAGTGCAGGTCGTGGGCGCGCAAATAGCTCTTGGTGGTTACGAGGGTCTGACGGCGACCTACGAGCGCCTTGCCCTCTACGCGTTGGGCGTAGACACCACTCTCCAGGTGATGAATCCCTGTTGAATCCTGCAGGTAGGCCATCTGGCTCCAGAAGACGACCCAGGCCTCCTCGATACGATGGGGTCACACAGACGGCCGACTTGTGATGGGTGGCCATCGCGTCATGGTGCAGAAGCCTCATGTTCGCCAGGACGGCAAGGAAGTGGAACTCCCCGCGTGGATAGAGTTCTCGGATGAGGACCCGCTTGATGAGCGCACCGTTGAGCAGATGGTCGTTGGGGTGTCCACCAGGAACTATGCGCGCTCTTTGGACGAGCTACCTGCGGAGCTAGAGCCGCACGGTGCGAGCAAGAGCGCAGCCAGCAGGCGCTTTGTCGCCACAACCCAGAGAGAACTCGACAAGTGGCTGAAGCAAGACCTTTCCGAGCTGAGGATCGTGGCGGTGATGCTTGATGGGATCATCGTGAAGGAACATACCGTCATCATCGCCTTGGGCATTGACGAAACAGGCACGAAACACCCCCTATTGACGACGATCATGATAGTCTCCTCCAAGAGCAAACGGAGGGAGACATGGAATTCATCGGTCCGCTGATTTCGTTCATCGTTGGACTCATCATCTTTATCGCGGTGCTTTCTATTGCCAGCGGCGTGGCCAGGCTCAACCGCACAATGCGAGCCGTCGGCGTTGCGCTGAGCAGGCACAACGTTGAGCCCATAGGCGATCACTCGGGGATCTGCCCCGTCTGCAAGGCTCGACGCAAGGCTGCCTCTGGCGGACCGCCACACTGTAAGGCGTGCGAGGCAGCGACTGGCATGATTGTCCCCCTGCGCCTCATCTCCAGCTAGGCCCGCCGAAAGCTCTCCAAGCTAAAGACAGCGACGATTTATTCGCTCCGATCCTCGTCTTCCAGGTGCCTCTAGAGCGGCTCTAATCGCTGCGATTCTGCCTCTCCACCCGTAGTCTGGCGACCACGACGCCTCACGCAAGCTCAGGATGCAGCCTAGTCGATCACCTCGTTTAAGATGCCCCGGAAGCGCTGGTGATTGGTGGAGCCGTGGTCGGGGCAGCACTCGGCGCTGCGATCTCGAATGATGCCGCACGCGTACTCGCCGGAGCGGGCCTTGGTGCTCTGGCGTCGGTGTTGATCGTCGCGCTGGACCGACGCCAGCCCACAGGAAGGTAAGACGTGGGGGTTGATTGCTGAGGAGGGCTTCTTCCTCTTTTTGACCGGCTCTGGGAGAAAATTTCGGCGCGAAACGACAAGCAGCACTATCAGGAGGGGCTCTTCGTTTGGGATGTTGACACCTTCGACGAAGGGGCAATCCGCGAGGCCGTGCTCAACGCGGTGGCGCATCGTAGCTACCAGCTGCAGGGCTCGGTTTTCATTCGTCAGTACCCTCGTGAGTTAGAGATCGTTAGCCCCGGTGGCCTACCGGCGGATGTCACAATAGAGAATATCTTGGCGAAGCAATCACCACGCAATCGGCGTATATCCGAAGCGTTGCAGCGCTCAGGTCTCGTGGAGCGGTCAGGCCAGGGATGAATCGCATCTACGAGAGCTGCATCCGCCAGGGAAAGGGATTGCCAAGCTTTGCAGGCACCGATGAATCTCAGGTTGAGGATAGGTGTTTCGAAGCGTGTTTTGAGGATAGGTGTTTCGAAGCGTGTTTTGGAGTGGCCGCCTGAGTAGCCAGCTTGGAGAAGGCGTGGGAAGGGCAACCTGGAGGGCTAGGCTGGGGCCAAGATCCTCTGTGGCAT
>JAFCZD010001002.1 GCA_019314525.1 Deltaproteobacteria bacterium | reverse complement strand
ATGTGGCGGTCGCGCCCATGAGCGTGGGGGCCTAACCATGAAGGTCATTCGCGATGCCCTCGAAAGAGGGCATCCATCCACGTCCGTCATGCCCTCAAAGGAGCATCCAGTGGATCAGAAGATCCCCGCGTGCGCGGGGATGACGGGACACTTTCGCGATGCCCTCAAAGGAGCATCCAGTGGATCAGAAGATCCCCGCGTGCGCGGGGATGACGGGACACTTTCGCGATGCCCTCAAAGGAGCATCCAGTGGACCAGAAGATCCCCGCCTGCGCGGGGATGACGGGACACTACGGACATTCCGACACCTCCAAGGAGTTTCAGCTATGCGCACCATGAACTGCCCCAATGGCACCAGGGTGTCCTGGGAGGACGGCGAAGATGGCCAGGCAGGCGAGGATGGCCAGGCAGGCGAGGATGGCCTCGAAGCCTGCTTACTCCTCAGCAGCAGGTTCAGTGGTCTCTTTGTCTGTTTCCGGCTTGACTTCCACGGCCGGGTCGAGCTTGGCCGAGAGCTGGGAAAGAAAACCGGCAGAGGTCTTCAGGGCTTCGGCGCTGTGCTCTAACGCGGCCTTACCAACGGTGCGCCCATAATTCGCCCACGATTTGCCGATGCCTTCGAGTTGCTCAGTTGCACGGGAAAAGTGTGTATTTGCTTCGCTTTGTTGAGTCATTTGATCCTCCGTATCGCCCGAGGCTTGCTCGGCGCGGTTAAGCATTGGAGAGGTTGTGACGCGCCGCGTTAGGGAGTCAAGACCTACGCTGTGGATTTACGAAAAAAGTTCAAACGGGCAAGCACGCCGGGGGTCAGCAAGCTACAACCCCAGCAAATAGCGTTGGGTCACCTTGTCTGTGGCGTGCTCTTTCGCCTCCTCGACGCTGAGCCAGATCGCCGCGACAATCTCGCGGTTGTCGATCTTCACCTCAAAGGGGCCTACGCTTTGCAACTCGAAGAGCGTGACCTCATCGCGTTTGGCGTCCACCGTCCAGTCAAGGGCGAACACCTCACGCAGCTCCTCAAGTTCACACTCGATGCCGACTTCTTCGCCAAGTTCACGCCGTGCCGCTTCACGAGGGCTCTCCCGGCGGCCAACGCCGCCCCCGGGCAAGGCTAAGCCAGGACGGTAGGAGTTTTCTACGAAGAGCAGCCGCTCCTCATGACGCACCACCACCACCGCCCCCCGGGTCTGAGGCTTGAGGATGTGCCAGTAGATCTTCATGCCCTGATAGGCGAGCCGATAGGCCAGGCGAAAGCTGGCGTCGATGAGTGAGGGTAACATTGAGATTGTCCTATGAGCCCGCCACGTGGTCTAATAGAGTATGCCGTTTGTTCTGCCTTTGGAACCTCGCGGGCTATTGCGCACTGTCGAGCCCTGATAACGGGGGTGAGATACCGGGAAGCCAGGGGGAAAGACGTTTTCCCAAGCAGGATCCGGTGCTAGCCGCAGCAGAGCAAACGGCATCATTCTTCTCAACGCCTGCTTCTCAACGTCTGCTTCTCAAAGAGCCGTCAGCGTGTTGGTTGGGCGAGAGCTACTGGTTGGGGGATAATTTGTGCCGCTTGAGCAGCTCCCGCAGGTGGTAGCGGGTGAGCCCAGCTTCGTGGGCAGAGCGCGTGATGTTGCCCTTGTTGCGCTCGAGGAGCGCTTTGAGGTAGATGCGCTCGAACTCGTCGAGGATCGCTTGCTTGCCATCTTTGAAGTTGCGGCCAGGCTCAAAGAGCGCGGGGTCGAAGCCTCCCCCTCCGGTGCCCGCGCTTTCACCACCCATGGCCTCAGCACCAGGTGCCATCTCAGTGGGGCTTGGCAGCCCAAAGACTTTGCCAAAGGTCAAGTCAGCGCGGGTGATCGTGGGGCTGTCGCAGAGTGATGCAGCGCGCTCGATCACGTTGCGCAGCTCGCGGACATTTCCCGGCCACGGGTGCCCCATCATGCTCTGCATCGCCTCCACGCCCACCGTGAGTGACATGCCCCGACGCTTGCTCATCTCCGCGAGGAAATGGTGCACCAGCTGTGGGATGTCTTCTCTGCGGGAGCGCAGCGGCGGATTCTCGACGTGAATCACCGAGAGCCGAAAATAGAGATCTTCGCGGAAGGTGCCGTTGTTGACCATCTGTCGTAGGTCACGGTTGGTGGCCGCGATAACACGCACGTCGATCTTGATGGTGCGGTCTCCACCCACCCGCTTCATCTCGCGATTTTCGAGCACACGCAGCAGCTTGGGCTGAAGGTTGATATCCAGCTCGCCGATCTCATCGAGAAAGATCGTGCCGCCTTGGGCCTGCTCGAAGCAGCCTTTGCGTTGCCCTATGGCGCCGGTGAAGGCACCCTTCTCGTGACCGAAGAGGGTGGACTCGATCA
>JAFCZD010000337.1 GCA_019314525.1 Deltaproteobacteria bacterium | reverse complement strand
GATCTTCAGGCGGTTGGAGAGAACCCATAGGGTCCGAGAGCATGGGGTCCGAGAGCATGGGGTCCGAGAGCATGGGGTCCGAGAGCATGGGGTCCGAGAGCATGGGGTCTGAGAGCATGGACTCCAGGGGACCTGAGGGGAGCTCGAAGCCATAGAGGGGCTTGGAGTCGGGTTCACTCGGTGTTGGTATGCTTGGTAGGGGGGTCGCACTCCACATATCCGAGGAGAGCGCGACATCTTCATCGCGAGCCGCGGTCTCGAGGGTGTGCTCATCCTCGAAGAAGACTGGATCGACCTCTTGGGTGATCCTCTCGTCTCCCACTTCACTGGTACCTGGGCTATGCACCCCAGACGTGACTTCTTCGGTTTCGGTGGTCTCGGTGGTTTCGGTGGCGACGGTGGCGGCGTCGAAGTCTGCGCCATCGAAGCCCGTCGTTTGCGGTGGCGCAGATCCACGCAGCGGGATGGTGTCGGTCTCGAGATCCGCTTGCGAAGTCTTCACCGCCACAGTGGGCGCGTCGAAGTCGTCTTCTTCCTCGGGGGTGACCTCGTCCAGCGGTGAGAGGGCCTCCTCGAGCAGATCTTTGGGCCCATGGACCACGCTACGCGCCTTCGCGCGCCGGGGTTCCTCTGTAGCACCGTTTTTGCCATAGGGGGTGTCGTGCTCAGGAAAGATCTCGTTGAGATAATCCGACACTTGCATGGGCCCGACATGCCAATCGCAGGCGCGGATCGTGGCCTCGAGAGCCAGCTGCAGCTCTTGGGCGTTTTGGTAGCGCTCGTCGCGGTTGCGGTGGAGGGCTTTGATGGTGGCCTCATCCAGGCTGGGTGGTAGCTCCTTGGTGAACTCGGAGGGCAGGGGGACGTGCTCTTCCATCACCGCCCGCATGGTGGCGAAGTCGGTGTCACGCCGGAAGAGGTGGCGCTGGGTCAGGAGCTCATAGAGCAGAATCCCAGCGGAGAACACATCAGCGCGCGCGTCGAGGGGCGTGCCTTCACAGTGCTCAGGGGACATATAGGCGAATTTTCCCTTGAGCACCCCCGCTCGCGTGGCGGCGGCGTGGGTTGTCGCTTTTGCGACCCCAAAGTCAACGAGCTTCACGTCACCGTTGTAGGTGACGAGCACGTTATGGGGGCTCACGTCACGGTGCACGAGCCCCAGCTTCTCGCCGGAGGCGTCACGCAGCTCGTGGGCGTGGTGCAACCCACGACACGCCAAAGCCATGATGTAGGTCACGAGGGGTAGGGGGATCGGCCGATCTAGACGCCGGGCGCGGCGTTGAATCGCCATCAAATCTGGCCCCTCGATATATTCCATGGCGATGAAATACTGGCCGTTTTCCTCTCCGAGGTCGTAGATCTGCACGCAGTTGGGGTGGTTGAGGTGCGCCGCGATGCGCGCCTCCTGCAGGAACATCTGCACCAGGTCCTCAGTCTCTGCGAGGTTCTGGAAGAGGCGCTTGATGACAACAGTCTTCTCAAAGCCACCTGGGCCCGATTGGCGCGCGAGGTAGATCTGAGCCATCCCTCCGGTGGCGAGCCGTCGCTCGAGCTCGTATTTGCCTAGGCGCTCCACGGTCGTTGAGCCCTTATATCCCTGGCCCTCGGTCAGGTCAAATCACCAATGGTCCCAAGGTGTTCATTCCCCGACCCTCGCTCCTCTTTGGGCCCTCGGAGGGGAGGGTGCCTTCAGCGGTGCTTGACCCTGCGCTGGGAAGTTGATACCCAGCAGCCACAAAATTGGAGGATAGTGCATGAGCGAGATCATCGAAGTTTCCGCCCGCGAGGTGTTGGACTCACGTGGGAATCCCACCATAGAAGTCGAAGTTTTCACCGGAAGCGGTGTCCTGGGGCGAGCAGCGGTTCCCTCAGGAGCGTCCACCGGCGAGCGCGAAGCCCTCGAGTTGCGTGACGGCGACGCCAAACGCTATGGCGGCAAAGGCGTGCTCAAGGCCATCGACAACGTGGTGGATCGCATTGCGCCTGAGATCGTCGGCTTTGACTGTTTGGATCAGGTTGGCATCGATCAGGCCATGATTGAGATCGACGGCACTCCTAACAAGGGAGAGCTCGGGGCCAACGCCATGCTGGGTGTGTCTCTGGCGGTGGCACGTGCTGCGGCTGATACCCTTGGCATGCCTCTCTACCGTTACCTCGGAGGCGTGGCGTCACGGCGTCTGCCCGTACCGCTGATGAACATCCTCAACGGTGGCAGCCACGCTGACAACAACATCGACATTCAAGAGTTCATGGTCGTACCCCATGGGTTCGCGAGCTTCAAAGATGCGCTGCGGGCTGGGGTGGAGATCTTCCATGCGCTGAAGAAGGTGCTCAAGGACAAGGGCCTCAACACCGCCGTGGGTGACGAGGGTGGCTTTGCCCCCAACCTTGAGAGCAACGAGGCTGCCCTCAAAGTGTTGATGGAAGCCATTGACAAGGCTGGTTACAAGGCCGGTGAGCAGGTCTCCATCGCCCTCGACGCGGCGGCCAGTGAGTTCTACGACAAAGAAAAGGGAAAATACGTGCTGGCCGGTGAGGGGCGCGACCTCTCCAGCGCTGAGCTCATCGATTACTGGGCCAGCATGGCCGACAAATATCCCATCGCCAGTATCGAAGATGGCATGGACGAAAACGATTGGGATGGCTTCATCGGCCTGCAGAAGCGTCTTGGCGAGCGCGTGCAGCTGGTGGGCGACGACCTCTTCGTCACCAACACCGAGTGCATCGCTGACGGCATCGCCAAGGGAGCCGCCAACTCCGTGCTGATCAAGGTCAACCAGATCGGTACCCTCACCGAGACCATCGCGGCGGTAGATATGGCTCACCACGCAGGGTGGACCACCATCATCAGCCATCGCAGCGGTGAGACAGAGGACACCTTCATCGCCGACCTAGCTGTGGCCATGGGCTCCGGGCAGATCAAGACCGGCTCAGCGAGCCGCTCCGATCGTGTCGCCAAATACAACCAGCTGCTGCGCATCGAAGAAGAGCTCGGTGACTCGGCAGACTATCCTGGAGCTGACGCTTTCCGCGTCAAGCTCTAGGGGCGCGCTTGTTCTGGTCGCCGAGGGCGGTGTTGCTCGTCGGTTGTTTGCCTTAAGCAAACGGCCCTCCTTCGCGCCTTGCCCTCGCCGCCCAGTCCTTCGCGCGCCGATGGTCGCCGAGGGCGGTGTTGCTCGTCGGTTGCCCTGAGCACACAACTCTCCTTCGAGCAAACGGCCTTAACGTGACGCGGCTCACCGCAGCTGCGTGATCTTCCTCACAAACTCGAATAAAATCGACCTAATGAGAGATTCCTTTGTAGGATCTCCTCTTGTGTAACCGTATGACCCAACACCCTGGTGAGCTTTAACGAAAGCCGGGATCATGTTTAGATGGCGTCCATACATCTACTAAAAGGAGTGCAAATGATCGCAACCAAAAGAAATGGCCTGTGGGTGGCTGGAGCGATGTTCCTCTTGGCGGCTTGTGCAGGGCCCATGGGCGGCGGTCCTGGTGCTGATCCCATCGGCGGCGTAACGCCGGATGGTCTACCCATGTGGGCCAACAAGGGCAGCGGCGCGTTCACCCGTGGTGGCGAGAAGGCCTTCTATGGTGTGGGGTTGGTGCAGGGGGTGCAAAACGAAGCCCTGGCTCGTCAGACCGCAGACAACCGCGCGCGGGGAGAGATCGCGAAGATCTTCGACACCTACGTGGCGGCGCTGATGAAGGATTACCAACGCTCCACCACCGCCGGCGATTTCAAGGGGAGCGCTGAGGAGCAGGACGTGATCTCGGTACAGAAGACCGTCACCGAGACCACCGTGCGCGGGATTGAAATCCGTGACCACTGGCGCAATCCGCGGGATGGCACGCTCTACGCGCTTGCGGTCTTGCCCCTCAAGCGCGTGATGCAGAACATGAACACCCTCTCGCCCAGCGTGCGCGATAACGTACGCGCCAACGCTGAGAAGGCCTTCGCTGACCTTGACAAGGAGTTGCAGAAGCGCAGTGAGCGCGCAGATCCTGCGCCAGCTGCGACCCCTACTCCAGCAGCACCAGAGGCGCCTGTTGTGCAACCTGAACCTGCCGCGCCAGCCGTCGTTGCCGCTCCACGCAAAAAGGGCAAGCTCTTGGTGGGGATGCAGATCAAGGGCCGTGAGCGCAAGCGCATTCAGACGTGCTTTGCCTCATCGATCGTTGGGGCGGGCTTCGAGCTGCTCGAGACCAGCAACAAGGTTGATGTGATGATCAAGGGCTCGGTGAACTTCAAGCGCCATGGCGTTTCTAACGGCGCCATGATGGTCACCGCTAGCCTCGACACGCGGGTCATCGACATGCAGAGCGGCAAGACCATCGCCGCGTCTCAGAAGACGATCAAGGTGGGTCGTCCCACCCTCAATCAAGCGCTCCAGAGCGCCACGAGCAAGCTCTGCAAGCTCGTCACGCCTGACGTCGTGAACAAGATCAAGGTCGCCTTCTCGCGCTAGTGCTCTGTCTCACAAACATTGAGCCGGCTTCTCGCCGCCCCTTGAGCCCCTAATAAGTCACTTCGTTGGGAACATGCCATCCCAATAATACTGCCAGTAGCGATAGTAGGTCACGGCGCCGAAGGTGTTGACGCCGACGCTCCAGAGGATGAGCCCCTTGGCGAAGATTCCGAGGCGTGGGCCGACGATGGCCAACAGCGCCATGAGGTAGATCGTGTAGTCGAGGCTGAAGCGGTAGCCGAACTGCACCCACCCAGAGTTCTGGTAGAGCAGGTGCAGGACCATGGGAAAGAGCACCGAGAGGTAGAGCGAGGGCGAAAGTGGCGACTTGCGTTTGGGCCAGAGCAGCGAAACGAAGAGCGGCGTGGTGACGGGCAGGCCAACACCATGCCAGGGGATCTTGATGAAGGGTGACTTGGCGAGGATCCGTGGTAGCAGGGTGAGCATCACCGAGAGGTTGCGTGAGAGGAAGTGGAAGTTGAACAGCCCCCAGCGCTGAATGCGTTCAGCCCATTTGACGTTGAGGAAGGTATGGCCAAACTCTGTGGCACGCTCAAAGCGCAGCACGTTGAGCACCATGGCCAACCCAGCCACCGCCACCGCAGGGATGCCTGCCTTGGTGAGCTGCACTAAGGCGGGGCGTGCGTCGAGGCGTCGCCAGAACTCACGCAGCTTCTCCAGGGGGCCAGCCTCTTCTGACCCAGCCTCTTCTGACCCAGCCTCTTCTGACGACGGGTCGCGTGGCGTGAGGTGTTGGCGGAGGATTTCGCCGACGATCAGCGGCACCGAGAAGGCGATGGGCGTGCGTGTGACGAAGCCCAGACCCAAGAGCAATCCTGCTAGCCACGGGTGCCGCCCCTCGAGGGCAGCGAGCAGGTAGAGCGCGGTGATCATCACGCCCACCATATGGGCCGTGTACCAGACCTGGCCCAACACCGCGGAAAAGAAGTGCACTGTGCCAAAGGCGAAGAGGGCCACCAACCAGAGATCGTCTTGCAAGGAGCGCTTGCTGTAACCCAGGGCTCGCAGTTTGCCCAAGATCCAATAGAGCAACACGGGGTTGAAGGCCGCCAGCATCGCCGTGAAGATCACGTCGTTGAACTTCATGCCCCAGATGGCGACAAAGGGCAGCATCAAGAGCGCCGGAAACCAGGGGAAGGATACGTAGTAGGTGACCTTCTGCTTTTTCACCTGACTGGGCTGAATGTCGAGCTTTTCGCCTTGGGTCGTCTTGAATGTACGGTTGCGTCCCGTGCGCAGATAGGTGCCTCGCACCGTGCGGCCGTCACGCAGTTCGAGCTCGAGCACGCGCGCCCAATCGTTTTGGTGTGGCGGTGCGCCCTTCAGTGAGAGCCGACCCTGAAGTAACGACTGCGCCAAATAGACGTAGTGGTTGTCTCCGCTGTGCTTCTTCAGGCGGTTGCTAGCGGCGCCAAAGTAGCCCCCGAGCACGATCATGTAGATCACCAGGGGGATGCCAAAGCGGCGTAGGTTGCTGGGCGCGGCAAGGGGCGTAGGAGTTGGCTCTTTTTGGCTCTCGTCGCTCACTTTTTCGGCTCCGTCAGTGCACCCTTGCGCGCGTAGACCGAAACCAGCGGGACGCCGTCTAGGGTGAGCACCTTGGCTGGTATCGGGTCGCCATAGGCCTGCCAGATCCAGTAGTCGTATTTGTTGAAGTGCAGCTCGTGCACCACCATCGCCGCCGCCGAGCTGTCGATGCCAGGGTGCTCGTAGCCTGAATAGGTGATGTCGGGGCGCATCAAGCCCTGGCGCACATAGGCGCGGTAGGCACCGTAGTTCATATCATGAAAGTAGACGCGCTTGCGCGGCGCGAGGTGGGTGTTTAGCCACGGCAGCACCTGGCGCGGAGCGTAGCCCCAAAACTGGCGGTTGAGGCCCAGGTCGGCGCCTCC
>JAFCZD010001001.1 GCA_019314525.1 Deltaproteobacteria bacterium | reverse complement strand
GCGACCTTGAACTTCTCGCCCCCACGGGAGCGGTAGATTCTGCTGTTTTCTTGGGCCAGAAACACTGTGTCCCCGTCACTGGCAACGCCACCAATGGTCTTGGTGCCCACGGTCGTCACCAACGAGCCGCGGAGGATGGCCTTGGGCGTGGTGGTGGTGCCACACTGAACGCAGCAGAGCTTATAGTTATCAACTCTGCTGCATCAGCGTACCGCTGCCACAGCTGCCACAGCTGCAGGAGACGCTCTTGCTCGCCAGCCAAGCATTGACCTTCTCCTGCGCCCGTTGAAGCCCCTCGATGGCCACGAGGTTGAACATGCCGCCACAAGCGCCACAGAGCAGCTGATCCTCCTCAAGCTGCTCTCCCTCCGAGGGCAAAAACCGCAGCCCGGAGACGTGGCACTCTGGGCAACGCTCAGCCCCCATCAGGGTCTTCAGCCGCTGGGTGAAGACCGCGTCGGAGATCACCAAACGGGAGTCCTTTGCCTTGTGGGTGTACTTCTCGAGGGCTTCGATGCCTTCTACCCCTAGAGGAGTTTGAAAGATCGCGTGTTCCCCGTCGCAGAAAAAGAGCGGGTCGGCCCAGCCAAAGGTGGAGGGGCCCCAGGGCGGGTCCTTCTTCCATTCCCGCATGCTGGTGCCGCTGGTCTCGACTTGAGCGAAGAAGGCCTCAAGCGCCGTCCGCATCCTCTCGCCGAATTTACCCGCGGGCAACGTGAGCTGAACGCCTATGTCCAGCGTTCCTTCGTCGCCCTCTACCGAGGTGGCCCCCCGAGCCTTTAGGTAGGGGCTGAGCTCATCAAGGCCACCGCAGTATGCGTGGTAAACCATCAAGGTTTGTTCGGTGCAGGCCACCTCAGGCTCATCGCCCGAAAGTGCCTCGTCTCCCCATGCGAGGATATCCCCGGACCACTTGAAGCCATACTCCTCGGCCAGGGCCTCTTGGGCGGCGCTCAGCGAGTCGTAATCCTCGCTCTCGTCCATGTCCTTGGCGTGAGCGGCCATGAAGGCCGAAAGCTCGGCGCGCACCTCCTTGGTGCGCTCGGCGCTGGAAAAACGCGCCACCAACCGATAGTCGCTGCTGTTATTGCTGGCAAAGGACCTCCAAACATGGACCTTCATCTTCAGCCTCCTTGACCGCGACCATTTTCGCGGCCCCGTTTTCATCTGATCACTGCCATAGCCCTTTAGGCAGCGGGCAAACCCACTCCAAGCGCGTGCCTTCGAGCCCCTCGACGTCGAGGTGACTTGCATGCAACGCCAGTCGAAAGCACGCCGCACCCCCGTGATGTGCGTCCCCCAACACTGGAAAACCAGCCCACGCCAAATGAGCACGAATCTGATGTAGCCGACCCGTCTCCAACTCCACCTCAAGCAGCGCCCGATCGCCCCGACGCTCGAGCACGCGCACACGTGTCCGGGCGGCCTTGGCCTTGGGCCCCTGCCCCACCACGCTGGTGGGCCCGCGACGGACCAAGGGCTTGTCGATGAAGAGCTGGTCCTCCTCGGGGGCCGGAGAGACGACCACCCTATAGCGGCGCCCGAGACGATGTTCACGCACCTGCTTGGTGAAATGCTCACGCGTCGACGCACACACACTGACGAGCAGCAAGCCTGACGCGCCTTCGTCGAGGCGGTGCAGTAAGCGGGCCTCAGGGCCATAGCGCTGCTCCACCCAGGCAGCGAGGTTCGCCCCTCCGCACCGTGGTGGAATAGAGGGCAGCCCACTGGGCTTGACGACCACCGCCACATTGGCGTCGTTGTGCAATATCTGCACAGTTTCTGAGGGCGCCTCTTTCGGCTGACGAACAATCACGCGCATGCCTGCCTGCAGGACACACTGTGGGTCCATCTCTCGCCGACCATCCACATAAACGGCGCCTGCCTCAATGCGACCAACACTCTCGTCCGCAGTTAGCCCCAGTCGGGTCACCAGCAGATTCAAGAGTGGACGCGTCGCCTCGGCCGGCAATACTGTGAGCACTCGTTTCATTGCAGCCTTTTTTGTGACACGACTTTGACAGAGAGCCTGGAGGGATGCCATGGCAGAAGAAAGAATCACCGCCCTTGTTACTGGAGCCAACCGCGGCATTGGCCTCGAGCTATGTCGGCAGCTCAAGGAGAGCGGAGCCGCTGTCATCGCCCT
>JAFCZD010000059.1 GCA_019314525.1 Deltaproteobacteria bacterium | reverse complement strand
TTGGCGCGCCCGCCCATGTCCATCAGCCCCAAGCCACCGGTGTGGGCGGGGATATTGAGGAAGGCGTCCATGAAGCCATAGAACTTATGGTTGGTCGCAAAGAGCGTATCAAAGCTCTGTGATTTATCGTCAGCGGGATCGTCGTCGCCAGAGAGGTAGTCAAAGAAGGCTTCCACCCTGGGTTTGCCCCAGACAGGGGCTGTGTAGCCTACCCGCAGCGCAGCGAGCATGGCGCTGATGGTGATGTCGGCTGCACCAGCATCGATAGTGCCACCTTGATAATAGAACTCGGCCATGTAGCTCAGCCCAGGCATCAGCGTGCCGTCGAGGAAGAGCCCTGTGGTGAAGCGCTCGCGGCCCAGGGCCGAGTCGCGGTCGAAGACGAAGAGAAACGATGGGCGCAAGAAAGCAAGGCCTGTGTAGCGCACCCAGAGCCCCGCGAGATCGCGGCCAGGCAGGGCATTGCCATCTCCATCGATGACGTCTCCTTCGGTGACCTTGGCCCAGAAGGCATGAGCGGCCAAAGCGTCGCGTTGATAGCCGAGGCGGACGCCGTCAAAGGCGCGGGCCTGGTCGGTCCAGCCCACAGCGCCCATGAGGCGCTGGTTGTCCAGGGCGATCTCTTGGCGGCCCACACGCAGCATCAGGCCCAGGGGGCAGTTCGCCTCAGCGAAGGCCTGGTGGAAGTCGATGCCGTTGCCGGAATAATCGCCCAGAGTGTTGGCCTCTTCACCCCAGGTGCGTACGTCTTGCACCTGCACAAAGAGACGAAAGCTCTCAGCGATGCGCACATCGAGGCCGATGCGCGCGCGGTGAGTGACGGCCTCGGTGATGGGGCTCGAGACATGTGCGGTGTTGTCCCGGAAGAGGAAGCGCGCTCGATATTGGAGATGAGGGGTGAGCGTTACACCACCCGGGAGGAGCAGCTGCGCTTTGGGAGCGGCCGGTGTGGCGGCGGGCGCCACGGCGATGGTCTTGGGGGGAAGTGGAGCTGGCGCAGCAACTACAGGTGGGGGCGTCTCATGCTTGGGAGGCGCCGTTTCCATGGGCTGCGAGGTGGGTTGGCTTGCGGGTTGGGCGCTTGCCACAGGAGCCAAGAGCATCAGAACTAGCATCGATAGCGCGGCACGCACGGTGCACCTCCATGTTTGGTGTCGAGGTATTCAGCCTCGGATAATCGTGATGGAAGCAAATCCATCAGGTTACTTCAAGCCAATAACGACAAAAAGGTCGTTATTGTGGTTTTGGGCAGGTTGGTCGGTTATTGGTGATACGATAGATGGGAGCAGATATCAGGGAGGGAAAGGTGGAGTCTTCGCCGTCACGGTCTCTAGTGCGAGTTTTTGGGGTGGTCCTTGCACTCAGCGGATGCACACGCTTTCTTGATCCGAGCTCTGCTGTTCTGAGTGATGGCCCGGTGTTACCCGTCGATGGCCCCTCGCTGGTTGATGGCTCCTCACGGGTTGATGGCCCCTCACGGGTTGATGGCCCCTCGCTGGCCAAGGGTGCCCAGTGCCCACCCACGGATCAGCGTGGGACGAATCGCGCTGAATCGTGCACCTCGGGTGCTTATGAGTTCTAGCCAGCGGTGGTGGATGAGACCTTCTGGAGGTCACCAGCGGCCTGGTGGATTGAGATGCGGTTGCGGCCCTGGGCTTTTGCCACATACATCGCCGCGTCCGCTTGCTGAAGGATCTCGTTGAGGGCCACCTGAACTGTATCTGTGGTGGAGTCATCCGTGTTGGCCTGACCCAATTCGATGCGATTGGCGGGCATGTGGGCCAGCCCGATGCTCACCGTTATGCCGCCGCAGCAGTCTGGGATCGAGCGCCAGATACGGTCAGCTACAATGGAAGCGCCCTGCACATCGGTGTCAGGCAAGATCACGACGAACTCTTCGCCGCCGAAGCGCGCCACGCGATCCGTTTCGCGGATCGCGTTCTGGAGTGTCTGGCCGACGCGTCGCAGAAGCTCATCTCCAGCGGCGTGGCCGTGGAAATCATTGACCCGCTTGAAGTGGTCGATATCGATCATCAGGCAGGCCAGCCCCTCGTCGCCGCGCCGCCTGCGGGCGGTCGCCTTGATCGCTCGGCGTAGGGCGTCAAAGAGAAATCGGCGGCTGTGAAGGCCTGTGAGTTCGTCGGTGATAGCCAGCTCGCGGAGGCGCGCATTGGCACGAGAGATGGCGACCTGGCTCTCGACTCGTGCCACCAACACTGGGTTGGGAGCATCCTTGGAGAGGAAATCATTGCCTCCGGCGGAGAGGGCCTCGATGACCGTCGGGTCGTCATCTCGATGGCCGGTGATGAAGAGCACGGGGAGATCTGCGGTCTCGGCGTTGTCCTTGAGGCGCTGACAGGTGGAGATACCGTCAAGGCCGGGCATCTGAATATCCAAGAGGATCACATCGGGGCGTTGACCGATCACTGCGTGGAGACATTGCTGACCGCTGGCCACGGTTTGGACCTCGAAGCCCTCATCTCGCAGTTGGATCTCCATCAGCTTGCGGTTAGCGGGATCATCGTCCACCAGCAGTATTTGGCCGCGTTTTCGTCCGGCATCCTGACTCTGCCTGCTGCAGAGCTCCTCATAGCTCATGGTGGTGATCTGGACAGGCAGCAGGGGGCGGGAGAATAAATAGCCCTGAGCATGTTCACAGCGAAGCTGCTGGATCACCTTGAGCTGTTCAGGCGACTCAATGCCCTCGGCTGTGACGCTCATGCCCAATACGTGGGCGAGGGTGACGATAGCGTGGGTGATAGCCGTTGACTCTGGGTTGCTTGGCAGGCCGGAGACGAAGGACCTGTCGATCTTCAGCTCATCGATAGGGAAGCGCTGGAGTCGACTCAAAGAAGAGTAGCTCGTGCCAAAGTCATCGAGGATCAAGCGCAGCCGCCGCTTTTTCAGCTCCTTGAGCACAGCGAGGGCTGAGTCGCCCATGACCCCATCTTCAGTGAGCTCGAGACCAAGGCTATAGGGTGCACACGGGTGCTGGGTGAGGGCATCATCGATGGTCAACAGGAGGTCGGGGTCGGCGATTTGTCCGCGGGATACGTTCACGTTGACGAAGAGCTTGGGGCCTGCGTGACGCTCCTGCCAGCTGGCCAATTGGGCGAGGACCTGAGGGAGGAGGTGGCGAAAAAGCGGCCCGAAGAGGCAGTTTTCCTCGATGTGCCCGATGAACTCGCAGGGGGGGACGAGGCCGCGTTCTGGATGCTGCCAGCGCATCAACGCCTCGAAACCCAAGACCCTCCCACTCCGCAGACAGACGATGGGCTGGTAGTGCCAATGGAACTCGTGGCGCTCCATGCCAAGACGAATCTCGCGGTCCAGCCGTAGGCGACCCGCGACGTGTTCGCGCATTTCTGTGCCAAAGACCTCACAGCGCGCCCCACCAAGGGTTCGAGCGCGATGCATGGCGATCTCCGCGCTGCGCATATAATCATCGGCTCGGGACAGGGCGTCGTTGCTGGTGCTGATGCCCATGGATATGGGCGTGAAGACATCGCTTCGTTCGACGTTGATAGGCCTCGAAAGCTCGGTCTGGAAGCGGTTTGCTATCGCCACGGTTTCTTCTTCAACGGCGTTCTCACCGTTGAGCAAGATACCGAATTGGGCGCCGCCGATGCGAGCAACGGTGCCACCCACCCCTGCTGTAACCACCAGCCGCTGCCCGAGCGTCTTGAGCACTTGATCCCCAGCCTGATAACCGAAGCTGTCGTTGATCATCCGGAAGCGGTCGATCTTCAGTGAGATGAGGCCAAAGGTTGTCTCGGGCTGGTTCTCTTGGCGCGCGATGGCTTGCCCAATCTGCTCCAAGAGGTGCGCTCGATTGGGCAGCCCCGTGAGACCGTCATGAAAGGCCTCATAGAGGAGCTTTTCTTCGGCGTCCTTGCGGGCAACCATGGCTTTCCAGCGATTGACGCAGTAGCGGATCGAACGTTCCAAGAGGGGGGCGTCGAAAGAACCCTTCACCAGGTAATCCTGCGCGCCTGTGCGGGCTGTGTTGATGGCGAGGGAGTCGCTGTCATTGCCGGTCATGACGATGATCGGCACCTGAGGAGCGGCGTTATGCAGGCGGGTCAATGTCTCTACACCCGTGGAGTCGGGGAGACCGAGGTCCAGCAGGATCACCTCAAAGGAGTTGCCTGGTATGAGCTCCACCGCCTTGGAGAGGCGGTCCACGTGCTCGACGCTCAGCTCGATATGTCGGCAGTCGCGGGCGAACTCGTGAACCAGACGCGCATCGGCGGGGTTGTCTTCCACCAGGAGTGCTCGAATTTGTTCAAGCGGGTTCATGAGGCTCAGTGTGGATCCGGCCTATCCGGCAGGGCCACGATGCCCAGCCAGAAGCCTTCGATGTGCTGGACGATGTGAATGAACTGCTCGAGGTCCATGGGCTTGGTGATGAAACAATTGGCATGTAGGTCGTAGGTCTTGGCGATGTCCTCCTCTGCCTTTGACGTGGTGAGGACGACCACTGGGATGCGCTTGAGATCAGCTGTGGATTTGATCACCCTCAGCACTTCACGGCCATCTTTGCGTGGGAGGTTCAGGTCCAAGAGGATGAGATCGGGCCGTGGCGCGTCCTCGAAGGGCGCTTCTCGCATGAGGAATTGAAGAGCCTGCTCTCCGTCAGCTGCGACGTGGAGATTATTGAGGACTTTGGCCTCAGTCATGGCCTCTCGGGTCAGGCGGACGTCCGCCGGGTTGTCTTCCACCAACAGGATCTCAGCCACTGAGTGTCTCGCTCCCATCACGATTCCTCGTCTTCTATGATTAGCGTGAAATAAAATGTCGCCCCCTGTCCGGCCTGTGACTCAACCCAGATCCGGCCGCTGTGGTGCTCTACGATCTTCTTGCAGATGGCCAATCCGATCCCTGTCCCGGGGTACTCCTCCCGTCCAAATAACCGTTGGAAAATGACGAAGATGCGTTCAGCGTAGCTCGGGTCGAGCCCAAGCCCGTTGTCGCGGATGGCGAAGCGCCAATGGCCGTTGACACGCTCGGCGTTGGCGGAGACCTCGAGAGGCGAGCTTCCACGGAATTTGATCGCGTTGCTGATGAGGTTCTGGAAGAGTTGCACGAGTTGGCTGCGGTCAGCCATGAGCACGGGCAGATCGCCCCTTGTGATGGTCGCCCCGGACTCTTCGATAGCCACCGCCAAGGAGGAGAGGACCTCGTCGAAGACGCCCTTGACGTCGACGGCGACGAAGGGCTGCTGCCGGGACGTCACCCTCGCATAGGAGAGCAGATCGTTGATCAGTTGGCGCATTCTGGTGGCGCCATCCACAGCGAATTGAATGAACTCACTAGCGTTTTGGTCGAGCTTATCTTTGTAGCGTCGCTCCAAGAGCTGTAGATAGCTTTGCACCGTGCGCAGGGGCTCTTGCAGGTCATGGGACGCGATATAGGCGAATTGCTCCAGCTCTTCGTTGGCCTTTGTCTTCTCAGCGAGGTCATGCATGGTCTGCACACGCTCGGTGATATTGCGAATGATGGCGATGAACTCGCCGTCAAAGGGCAGCGGCAGGAGGCGCACCTCATAGTGCTGCTCATTGCCACCCACACGCAGCGGATATTCAATGCTCACCAAGCAGCGGTCTCGCACAACCTTCTTGACCGCAGCGTCGAGGGCTTCTGCCACATGGCGGTCCGGGATATCCTGCAGCCGCTTGCCGAGGAGTCGAGCAGGGGTCGCGTAGAGGTCCTCCACGTCACCGCCCCGTTGGTCGAGGATTTCACCTTGGGAGTTGATACGAAAGAAGAAATCCGGGAGCGCCTGAAAGAGGGTGCGGAGCTCTGAGTTGGCCTGGAGCAGCTCACGCGAGCTCAGCTCCAAGGAGCGCTCCAACATGCCTCGATCTTCATCTGATTGCTCGTAGGCCTCGTTAATCGCCTGAAAGAGCGAGTACCATTCGGCCGAGATCGCACGAAGCCCACCCGCATAACGGTCGAGTTGGCGCTTCAGCAAGCGGTGCAGCGGGGCGCCTTTGGGGCCAATCGTTGATTGTGCTGCCATTTACTACGCTTTCGGTGTCTCCCCCAAGATTCGACCCGTTCTGAGAAGCTCGCGGACGGGTCTATTCGACCCGTTCTGAGAAGGTTGTGATGGTCATCGTCTGATTGTGCAGTTCGCAGCTGGCATGCGGATTCGTCGGACAGATTTCGCCGTAAGAGTAAAACCCGGTCAGCATGGGTCGTGGCCCAAGAACTTCGCGTACCCCCTCCACTTCCTCTTCTGTGCGCTGCTTGAGCACGAGCTTGCGGCCAACGCAGCTGATCAGAATTGCGAGGTCTGGTTGCCCGCTACCCGTCATCTCATAGCTCGTGCGTGCGGCCCCGGCGGCGCCGTCGATGAGCCGGTCGAAATTGGCCTTCATCAGCCTTGCGCTTGAGCCCGTGGGGAGATCGCCAGCGAAGGTGAGGCTGTTGGTCTCCTCATCCACGGCGAGGATGGTTCGGACCAGTGGTGTGTCACCGTCTGACCGTCGGATGCTCAGCGGAAATAGCAGGCCCGCGGCAGGGAGGTTGGCGGCGTGTTCTCCCAGATAGGTCTTGTAGAGATCGAGGGCGGGCTTTCCGTCTAGCTCGAAGAGCACGTTGCCTTCTGAGCGCGTGATCAGCCGCTCGGGGCCAAAGGGGTCCCATCCGCCGAGAGAGCCAAAGCCGATCTTGAGGCGGTCTCCGTAAAACGCCAAGGCTGCGATAGTGCCGTCTTCTTGCACCCCGTCATTGCCAACCACAAAGGTCTGTTCAAAGCGAGCACCATCCCCTGCGAGGCCGCCGGTGACCTGGACTGCTGGGGGGAGGTTGGAGCGCAATCCGTGCACGAGGTCGCTGCCATTGACGTTCAGTCCAGAGGACAGAATGAAGACATGGGCCAAGCCCTCGGAGGGGATCTTCTTGGCGAGTTCTTCGCCGGCCGCGTGGCTGTCTCCGGGGCCTGTGAGGGTGACCTGGGCGGTCGCGATGCGTGTATGCTCAAAGGCGACCGCGGTGGCCACGATGCTATCATCGAGCACTCGGGTGCCAGATATTTCTCCAGCGGTGGAGCATCCGAAGAGCCGAGCGTCTGGGTAGGCCTGGCGCAGGTCGTCCTGCCATCGTTTGTCACCGGCGAGGGCGTCCCTGGCTCCGAAGAGTATGATGAGCTGAGCTTTGTTTCCCAGCTCCGCCGAGAGTTCAGGTTGCCATTGTTGGTCCGCTGTCCAAACATTCTGCTCGAGTCGCATGGAGCCCCTCCTTCTGTCGCAAATCTGTGCGCAGACGCTTGTATCTATAATGCCATCAGGTTGATGGATTATACATATTTACTGACCAAAAAGGGAAGCACAGCCCCAAGAGGTGTGTGGGAGTGTCGTTATCTTGGTCTTTTCCGGAGAACTGACGCTAAGGCGTTTCGTGTTCCAGGTGGAAAGATAATTTCGACCAGCTGCCTAAAGGTCAGCGTGCAGGTCGATCTTCTGGCCCGCTACGAGGCGGTCGCATTCAACGTTGAGGGTGGGCGTCGCGCCTCCGGCCGGGATGCTGTATTCCCGCGTAGCACCGGGTAAGAGCCCTTTGAGAGACTCTCCCGCCCGAATGCCGTTCACAGCGACAAACGCATCGTAATAGATGGGCGCGATCCCAACGTTGCGCACGTGCACCCATGAATGATTGGACGACGCGCGAAAGGAGATCACCTCGAAACGATAGCCATTGGCCATACCTGCTGCGCGGATCCGCGCGTCAGATTGGTAGAGCGGCTGATCGTTGCCGATCATATAGGAAATGTGAAATTTGGCGCTGAGCTGCTCGTAGGTGCGGCCATAGATGCCTTGGGCGTCCAGAGCGTGCTCTTGATCATAGGTGGAGTAGTAGCTCAGCTCGCCACCATGGGGTGAATGCTCATAACGCTGGAGGTGGCCGAAGAAGTCCCACATGGACGCGTTGTAGTCGCTGTGTTGCTCGTGCATGAAGGAGTCATCGAAGTTCCCGAACTCGAGGCCGAGGAGCGGGGGTTTTGCGGAGAAGGGCGAGTAATAACTGTCACCAGCGTCGATCGAGATACTCCAATGCGTGGTCTTCAGCTCGGCTGCCAGGTGTTGAAGGAAGGTCTCCTGGAAGGCCTTGCTGGGGAACTGCTCTCCGATGGCGTTGGGGCCATCATAGATGTGGTATTCACCCCAGAGCCCGAAGCCGGTCTGCAAGAAGGCCACGCGGGGGTCATTGTCGTAGCGCAGAGCGAAGGCGGTGTAGAAGGCGAGGTGGGCTCGCATCAGCTCTGCGTGTGTCCAGTCTGGGAAGGACGTCTTCTGCCCTTCGGAGGTGCCCGAGGTCTCGTTGTAGTCGGGGAGATCTTTGATGTACTGCGGCACGGCGGTGGTTTCGCCCGGGTAGACATAATAGAAGCGTACTACCGCCTGGTGGCTGCGCCCTGCGATACGATTCAAGAAGTTCTCGAAGGACGACCAGTTGTAGGTGTCACGTTGGCTGACGATGTCGCTGGGTTTCACGTAGGCGTATTCGAGCTGGATGTTACCCGGGCTCGTCTTGACCGAGTCCGAGTTCCACGCGTCCTCCCAGAGCACAATGCCTGTCATGGGCTGCACGGCGGTGATGGTGCTCTTCAGCGGGATGTTCTTGTAGGTGGGGTCCACAGTCTGGTCCACAGTCTGGTCCACAGCGGGGGTGGAATCTGCGCTTTGGATGTCCAGGGTTGCGTCACCGCCTACGTGGGTGTCCAAAGCAGCATCGCGCGTTTTCGTGTCAGGCAGTGAGCTGGTGTCTAGCTGTCCCTGGTCTAGGTGGCCCTGATCCAGCTGACCCTGGTCCACGGTGCCCGCGAGCTCGCCGCTGCACGCCAAGGTTGCGCTCAGCAGCATGGGCATGAGCACGCGAGAGTCGAAGATGATCATAGATGAAGGCTACAGCGTGCCCGTTGCGCCATCAAGCTGGCTGGAAGACATGGCCCAGAAGCATGGCCCCCAAAAGCATGGCCCAAAAAGCATGGTCACCGGTGGCGAAGGCGTTGGGGGTGTGGCATGAACAGCTCATTACATGGCCGACAACACCAGCCCCCAAGAAGGATAGGATGAGATGAGCGCTGATCAGCCCACGCAAGAGTTCCCCCCCTCTGAGGCAAAATCTTTGACCGAGCTGGTGGAGTACGGCGAGGCAGCTGTGGTGAGCCGCACCTTGCGTAAGAGCAAAGCAGGTACGTTGACGGTCTTCGCGTTTGATGCGGGCCAGGGATTGAGCGAACACTCAGCACCTTTCGACGCCTATGTGCAGGTGCTCGAAGGGCGTACGGTGTTGGTCATCGGGGGGGAGCGGGTGGAAGCTCAGGCGGGTGAGCTGGTCTTGATGCCTGCGGATATCCCCCACGCGGTGGAGGCGCCTGAGCGCTTCAAGATGCTGCTCACGATGGTTCGTGATCCCGCTTAACGTGAAAAACTCTTAGCGGGGCAGACGGGGCAGGTCCGCCAGCGTCGTCGAGTCCAGTTTTTCGCGCACCTGCTGATGCACCTCACCTGTGAGCTGGTGCAAGACGCAGGCTCCACCGCAGATGTTCCCACCCAGCAAACAATGAGGCTCGTGCCAGGGCCCCTCGAGAGCTTCGAACACATCGAGGAGCGTGATGGCGCTCGACTTCTGCGCGAGCACATAGCCGCCCTTCGGGCCACGTTGGGCGCTGACCATGCGCACCTTACTCAATCGCTGGAGCACCTTGCTGAGGTGATCGCGTGAAACCTCCAGGCTCTCGGCGATGGTCGCCACAGTTGCGGCTTTCCCCTCTTGTGCGGCCAGGTACCCCAGAGCGTGCACCGCCAAATTGATGCCTTCGGAGAATCGCAGCATGGTCACACAGCTCTTTTCTATTCCAACGTTGTTCGATACGTTCCACAGGTTCAATACGTTCCAACATATCAGCTTGTCGCTTGACGTAAAGAGGGATTTCGGTATTGTAATGCCTGATTGGGGTTGACCGTAGACACACGAGGTACCAGCACGCTCGTCATCACGTGACGGGCCATGAGGAGAGCATCATGTTCTGTTTTCAATGTGAGCAGACCAATAAGGGCACAGGCTGTGTCGACGTGGGTATTTGCGGCAAGGATGTTCCCACAGCCGCGTTGCAGGATCTGTTGGTCTACCTCACCGAGGGGGTGTCGATGTACGCCCACCGCGCGCGGGAGATCAATGGGGCCGTCGAGAGCGAGATTGACGTCTTCGCCCTCGAAGCGCTCTTCACCACCATCACCAACGTCAACTTCGACTACTCGAATATGAAGGGTTGGATTGAAAAAGCCGTCACGATGCGTGAGCGCGCCCGCGCCCTCTACGAGAAGGCCTGCAACGAGGCTGGGAAAGATCCCGAGAAGCTCTCTGGCCCCGCCAGTTATGAGCCCCCCTCGACTCTTGGTGGGTTGGTCACCGAGGGCACGAAGGTTTCCATCGAGGCTGAGCAGGCACGTCACGGTGCGGATATCAGCAGCTTGATTCAACTCTATATCTATGGGCTCAAGGGGGCGGCGGCTTACTCTGATCATGCCCAGCGCCTCGGCAAGTCCACCGTAGAGCATTACGGGCGCTACCATGAAGCCCTGAGTTTCCTTGGCACCGGTGAGGGCTTCGAGCTCGAGGCGCTCCTGGGCCGCTGCTTGCAAGCAGGGGAGATCAACCTCGAGGCGATGGAGCTGCTCGATGCGGCCAACACTGGCACCTACGGTCACCCTACGCCCACAGAGGTGCGTATCGAGCCTGTCGCTGGCAAAGCGATCCTCATCTCGGGGCACGACCTGCGCGACCTGAAAGACCTCCTCGAGCAGACCGAAGGCAAAGGCATCAACGTCTACACCCATGGCGAGATGTTGCCAGCTCATGGCTACCCAGAGCTGAACAAATACAAGCACCTGGTGGGTAACTATGGTGGCGCCTGGCAGGATCAAATCGTCGAGTTTTCGAAGTTTCCCGGCGCGATCCTGATGAGCACCAACTGCATTCAGCGCCCCAAGGCGGGATATTTTGGGCGCATCTTCTCATCGGGCATGGTGGCCTGGCCGGGCGTGCAGCACATGCCCGGGCGTGATTTCACCCCAGTCATCGAAGCTGCGTTGGCCGCTGAGGGCTTCGCCAAAGATGGCCCTGCAAAGACGATCACGGTTGGTTTTGGTCACAACGCGGTGCTCAACGTCGCAGGCACCGTCGTGGAGGCGGTGAAGTCTGGCGCGATTCGTCACTTCTTCCTGGTGGGCGGGTGTGATGGGGCCAAGAGCGGACGGAACTACTACACCGAGTTCGCCGAGTTGGTGCCAGACGACTGCATGCTTCTCACGCTGGCCTGCGGGAAATTTCGCTTCAACAAGAAAGACTTCGGCAGTATCGGTGGACTCCCCCGCCTGCTGGATATCGGGCAATGCAATGACGCTTATTCAGCGATCAAGATCGCCACGGCCTTGAGCGAGGCCTTTGAGTGTGGTGTCAACGAGCTGCCCTTGAGCTTCAACATCTCTTGGTTCGAGCAGAAGGCTGTATCCGTGCTGCTCACGCTCCTGCACCTTGGCATCAAGGATATCCGCCTCGGGCCCTCGCTGCCGGCTTTCATCACGCCCAAGGTCCTTGGCATCCTCGTTGAGAAGTTTGCTATCGCGCCCATCGGCAAGCCCGAGGATGACCTCAAGGCGATGCTCGGCTAGTCCGCTCCGATCACGATCTCTTCAGAACCGTCCTTTCACGCCCTCCTGTTCGTCCCAAAAAAAACACCAACAATGCCGTGTCGTTGTGCTCGTCTCCCAGAAAGACGATAAAGGAGTCGTTTTTTTACCTTCCAGAAATCCTAGCAAACAGGTAGAAAAAGCGCACCAGAGGTTTTTTCTGCATGGTGGGTGGGGCTGTGATGCGAGGGATCGATGCTCAGCAAGTCAGTGGAGCTGGCGTTGGCAGCGGTGACGCGGCTCGCGGAGGTCTACCCAGAGAAGATTTCCCTCACCGCGACCCAAATCGCGACGCAGCGGCAGCTGGCGCGCCCCTTTGTGGCCAAGTTACTCACCGAGCTTTCGCGCTGTGGGTTGGTGGTCTCCAAGCCTGGCCCCAATGGAGGGTTTTCTCTTGGGCGCGATCCTTCGATGATCACGTTGCTCGAGATCGCCAACTGTGCGGGTTATCGACCCACCCTCAAATGCTGCCCCTTCGGCCCGGACTACGGGGAAGGGCAGCACTGTCCCATGCACAAGCAGGTCAAGAACCTGGCCGGGCAGATGGACAGCTTCCTTCGCGACAATACCTTGGCAGGGTTTTCCCAACGAGGCTCGCTCCCCAAATGAGCCTTTGCATGGAGAGATAAATGAAACGTCTTCTGCTCGCCTTTTTGGCACTTATCGTCACGCCCTTGTTGCTCGCTCTTGGCAATGACGATCCCAAACGCACGGCGGTGGCCGGCAAATGCATGACCTGCCATAAGGAGAAACACCCTGGCATTTATCGCCAGTGGTATGTCTCTGAGCATGCCAAGCATAATGTCACCTGCCTCGACTGCCACCAGGCACAGGCAGGCGACAAGGATGGCTTCAAGCATTATGGCGCGCAAATCGCGACGTTGGTGACGCCCAAGGATTGTGGCCGTTGTCATAAGAAAGAGTTCGAGCAGGTCAACAGCTCTTACCACGCCAAGGCGGGCAAGATCCTCGAATCCAAAGACGCCTACCTCGCTCACGCCGCGGGGGGGCAGCCTGTTGCCATCGCCGGCTGTGAGAGCTGTCACGGCACCAAGGTGGTGATCGATCCCAAATCCCCCAACAAGCTGGCGCGTAAGAGCTGGCCGAACTCCGGCATTGGCCGCATCAACCCTGATGGCAGCAATGGTTCATGCACCGCCTGCCACGCGCGACATCAATTCGACAAGGCTCAGGCGCGGCGCCCTGAAGCCTGTGCGAAATGTCACCTCGGGCCTGATCACCCGCAGAAAGAAATCTACGACGAATCTAAGCATGGCAACGCGTTTTATTCCCATGTAGCAGAGATGAACCTCAAGTCCGACCGTTGGGTGGCAGGGCAGGATTATTTCGCCGCGCCCACCTGCGCCACATGCCATATGTCTGCCACGCGCAAGCAGAAGATCACCCATGATGTGGGGCAGCGCATCTCCTGGACCCTCCGACCGCCCGTGTCGAAGATGAAGGCGGACTACGTGAGGAAGCGTAACAACATGAAGGAGACCTGCTCAGCCTGTCACAGCAAGTACACTGTGGATGGCCACTACTACCAATACGATGGCGTGGTGCAGCTCTACAACAACAAGTTCGCCAAGCCCGCCGGCGAGATCATGGCCCTGCTCAAGAAGAAGGGACTGCTCAAGAACAAGGCTGGATTTGGCAACAAGGTTGAGTGGACGTACTGGGAGATCTGGCACCACGAGGGTCGCCGCGCGCGACATGGCGCTTCGATGATGGGCCCTGACTACACCTGGTGGCATGGCATCTACGAGGTGGCGCAGCACTTCTACTTCAAGTTCTTGCCCGAGGTGAGAAAGTACAAAGACGCTGAGGTGAACGCCCTGGTGGAGAAACATCTCAACTCTCCAATGCACTCCTGGCTGAAGCGCCCCACGCCAGAGATCAAAGCCGACATTCGTTCGGGCAAGCTGCAGAAGATCTACAAGGATCTCTACAAGCCGGGGGAGTAGGGCAATGAAAGCCCTCTTCAAGCTGTTGCGCCGTTTCTGGCGTGGTCTGAGCACCAACTGGATTGGCACCGCGGGCGTGGTGCTGACCACCACCGGTTTTTTGCTCTTCGTCTTTGCGGAGGCGCTGCGCATCACTGGAGTGGTCACCAACGCCTATGTCGGCTTGCTGACGTACCTCTTGTTGCCTGCGTTCTTCATCTTTGGCCTGATGTTGATTCCCGTCGGCTGGTGGCTCTACAGGCGTAAGACAGGGAAGACGACCCGGGAGCTGCTCTCAGAGCGTTTCGACGACGCGATGGTAGCGCCCACAGCGCGTGGCTCACGGGTGATGCAGGTCATCGGCGGGTTGACGCTGATCAACCTGCTCTTTTTGGGCGTCGGTGGGGCACGTACCTTGCAATTCATGGACTCGGCGCGCTTCTGTGGCACGGCCTGCCACTCGGTGATGAACCCCGAGTGGACGGTCTATCAGAGCTCGCCCCATGCACGCGTGCCTTGTGTGGAGTGTCACGTCGGGGAGGGCGCCGAGGCCGCCTTCGACGCCAAGATGAACGGTTTGTGGCAGATGATCTCTGTCACCTTTGACCTCTACGAGCGGCCCATCCCAACACCTGTGCACAACCTGCGGCCTGCACGCGAGACGTGTGAGAAGTGTCACTGGCCGGAGGTCTTCTACGGCAGCCGTGTCAAGCGCATTGTGCGTTACGAAGAGGACGCCGTGTCCACCCCGCGCTACACCACGTTGGCCTTGAAGATCGGCTCGGGGAAGGGAAAAAGCCGTGGCGAGATCCACTGGCATATCGCCGCCAAGAACGAGGTTCGTTACCTGGCGACGGATACCAAGCGCATGAAGATGCGATGGGCCGAGGTCAAGCAACCCGATGGAAGCTTCAAGCGCTATGTAAATCGCGCCTTGACCCAGTCAGCTCTGCCAAAAAAAGGCGAGGCGCATAAAGGTGAACCGCATAAGGGTGAACCCGTGCGCTCCATGGACTGCGTTGACTGCCATAACCGCGCGACGCACGTCTACGAAGACCCCAAAGACGCTGTGGATGAGCGCATGACGGCGGGGGAGATCGATCGCACGATCCCCTTCGCCAAGCGCCAGGCGCTCTCGGCGTTGACGGGGAGCTACCCTCTGGGTGTGGATGGGCTGAAGGCCATCGAACGCGATTTTGCTGGCTTCTATCAGAAGCAGATGCCCATGGCGTATATCAAGCATGGTCCAGCGATCGATCGTGCCGTGGAGTCGTTGCAGCGCGCCTACAAGCGCAATATCCACGCGCGCATGAATATCGATTGGAATGTCTACCCAAGCCACCTGGGGCATCGGGGCAACGCTGGCTGTATGCGCTGTCATCACGCCGATATGGTGGATACTGCGGGCAAGGCCGTGAAGCACGAGTGCACCCTCTGCCACTCCATGCTCTCTTATCAGAGCAAGACACCTTTCAAGGTGCTGGCAGCGCCCGATCCCACAGATCCTGAGTGCAAGCTCCACCTACACCTGCGTCGCGAGTTCACCGGGGAGAGCCCTGCAGGAGATCCCTGCAAGCCCAGCAAGGTGCAGCCTGTTGTTTCCGCTAGTGGCAGGGGTTCCAGCGCCCGCCAGCAGACTGCCAAGCCCCCGTCGCAACCCGCCATGGGTGGACGTGTTGGCACAAAAACAGAGCCACCCCAAAAGAAGAGCGCGCCCACAGCAAAGACCGCTGGCACGCCCGCTGTGACGCGCTAGGCTTGAGGGGCAAAGGGGGTTTAGGAGGACGTGATGCACGGTGGTTGCTCTGGCAGTTTTAGTGATGGTCTCGATGTTTTGAACAAGGTGCGCGCTATGGGCTTCTCCGCGGCGATGCTACCTATCGCCGTGGAGATCAGCTGTCAGAACTGTGGCCGCGAGATGACCATGGAGACCTGCGAGGCTGCGTGTGGCGAGTGTGGTGCTATCCACGCTGTCACCCCCTGTCACGCCGGCGATCCCTCCGCCATCGTTTGTGCTGGAGTGGGAGTCTAGCGAGCCCATGCGCTTCAAGACGACCCTTGGTCTGGCCTCTCTCGGCCTGGCTTCCACTGGTTTGGCTTCACTCGGTTTGGCTTCACTCTTGGTGCTCGTTGTGCCTGGTGGTTGCCATCGTGACTCGGCAGCTCGGCCAGCCAAAAAGAGTGTCCCCCTTGGTTCGGCCACGGCCACCTTCTGTGGTGGCTGCTTTTGGTGCATGGAGCCTGCCTTCGATGCGATCAAAGGCGTCTACGCCACGACCTCTGGTTATACAGGCGGCGAGGAAGTGAAGCCGACCTACGAGCAGGTTTCCTCGGGGCGTACTGGGCATTGCGAGGCGATGCAGGTGCGCTACGACCCCAAGCAGGTCAGCTTCGAAAAGTTGCTCAATGTCTTCTGGCGTAATATCGATCCGCTGGTGCAAGACCGACAGTTCTGCGATCGCGGCAAGCAGTATCGTTCGGCGGTTTTCTATGGCAACGCTGAGGAGAAGAGGCAGATCGAAGCCTCGGTGGTGTGGGTTAAGAAGCATCTCTCCAAAGGGGTGCTTCATACCCAGGTTCGACCCACGGGGCCCTTTTATCCAGCCGAGGAGTATCACCAGGACTTCTACAAGAAGAAGCCCGGTCACTACAAAGCCTATCGTCGGGGCTGCCGCCGCGATCAGCGTTTGAAAGTGCTTTGGGGTGCGAAGGGCTGACTAAGATGATCGTCATCCGATCCTAGGTGTTGGCTGATCTTCGCCGCGATCCAGCTGCGCTGGGGCGGAGGTACTGTGATCAGAGTTGCAGGCCCCAAAAAAAACTCATATGACGCCAGGTAGCCTTTGCTCATGTTACACGTAGTACACTGCATATGCCGTGCTGGAGGAACCTTTGACCCATGTGGGGGTGGCGCATTGGCTTGGTGGCTGATCTTCGCTGCGGAAAAATCATGAAACAAGCACCTGCGACGCGACAGATGTTGGTAGTCTTGGGTTCGGTAGTCGGCGGCATGGTCGCGGTTGTTGGGCCACTCGATGCCCAGGGTCGCACGGCACGATCAGTTCAATTTTGCGGACAAATACTTCCAACAGCATCGACCAAAGTGGTCTGCCACTCGTGGAAGACGGCCGACCTCAGACCACTGGCCAAGCTCACGAACTTGAGACGGCTGATTCTCAAGCGTACACGTGCAAGAAACCTACGGCCCCTTGGCAAGCTCCGGAAACTGAAAATGCTGAATTTGAGGCTGGCGTTCGCGCGCGACTTCGCGCCGCTTGGCGGCTTACGCAACTTGGTCACGTTATATCTCGATGAGACGCGAATCAGCGATCTCACGCCCATCGGCAGCCTCGTCAAGCTGGAGAAGCTCAGCCTTGGGAACACAGATGTACGCGACCTCCGCCCGCTTATCCATTTACGCAAACTCAAGAGCTTGGATTTGAGCAGAACGCCCGTTCTGGATTTCAAACCCCTCAGCAAGCTGACCAGCCTGGAAGCACTGAACCTCAATCTCACCAACTTGAAGAGTCTTAATCTGCTGCGCACTGTCGGTGGGTGGAACGAAGCTGAGCGACCTCACGCCCCTTGGCAGGCTCTTGAAGTTGAGACGTCTGGACCTGCGCGGCACGAAGGTGGCCAATCTCGTTCCGCTGAGCAAGCTCACCGAGTTGAGACGCCTGGACCTGCGCGACACGCAGGTAACCGATCTCACGCCGCTCGGAAAGTTGACGAAACTACGACGGCTGGACTTGCGGATTACAAAGGTGAGCAAAGCCCAAGTCGCGGCGCTTCAGACGGCGCTCCCCAGGCTGGAAATCCAGAGATAGCTTCGCCGAAGGCCGGTGTTTATCGAGATGAGCCCCAGTGGAAGCTCTTTCGCTCGTGGTGGTTTGGTGGCTCTTGCGGCTTGGCTGCATCGTGGCCTGCGTGCCGAATGTGGTTTAGCGCGTCGCTGAGCTCGGCGCTGCGGTCGACGCCATCGATGATCAGCTTGGTGGTCTCCCCAGCCAAGAACCCTTGCTTCACAGCCTGTTCCACGAGCACGGCCTGCTGTTCGGCGTTGAGTTGGGAAAAGCTGCGGCCCTCGGCCAGGCCACGCCCTAGATTGTATCCATCGCCGAGATATTGAGCGTCGAGGGCGCGCATCATGTAGCGGGCGCCTTGGTGCTGGTATTGCCAGATGTGGGTCATCTCATGGGCGAGGGTCGCGGGTGGGAGTTTCCCGAGGGGGGCGTAGATGGTGTTGCCGCGCACCCAGGCGCGATCTGAGAGGGTCAGGGCGAAGGACTTTCCTTCCTTAATGCACACGGCGCTGTAGTCGATGCTCTTGCCGAAGATCGGTCGCAGACGTTCGATCTCCTCGGGCGAGAGCTTGCGACCGGCGCCCTCGAGGCCCACCAGCTGTTGGACGCAGCTGACGGCGGCTGTGAAGCAGAACGCGATGGGTGCCAAGATATCCGTCAGCAGCTCTTTGGCGGCGCGAGCCCCCCGCCCAGTGACCATGTTGAGCACGAGCTTTGAGCACGAGCTTCACCGTGCTGCTGACGATGCGAACGGCGCTCATCAAGATAGATTGGGCCGACGCGATCAGGCCCGAGAAGAAGGCGCGTAGGCCCGTGGCGACGCGTTGGATCGCGGCGCCAAGCATGCTTTTTGTCTTTGGCGTGCTTCTCTTCGCACTCTTGGCCATTACGGTGCGTGGCTTGCTTGAGACGACGTGATCGAGCCGCACGGTGGCGGGTGTTGGCTTTTTCGTTTCTGGGCGTGGTGGGCGAGGGGGGATTCGGTGTTCTCGAGGCTGGCTGCTGATGCGCATAGAGGTTTCCTCCTTCAAGCCTTATCGGCCGGCGAGGAGCATAAGTTGCGTGAAAAAGTGGCCTGCCGAGGGGAGACAGAGATGAAAACGCAACGCCAGCACCTGCGCGCTCCAGCGTACCCCACGCCGGGCCCGTCACCCGTGGCGCAGGGGCCGACGACACCTACGCTTCGTCGCAAGGTGCGCAGATAACGAGGTGGGCTAGGCTCCGGCGCCCTGCTCATCGTTGGAGGTAATCTCGTTTTTTCCTTCGCGACGGGTCACCGCCCCCGCCGAGGCGCGGGCGCCCGGTACCCGTAACGAGATTGGGGAGTAGCGAAGGCCCTTGAGCCCGTTGGCCCAAAGCTCACGGCCGCTGGTTGTGGAGAGGGCGTATAGCAGTCCAGCACCGGCGACGTAGAGCCGCCCTTCAGGAAAGCGCATGTCGAGGCTGAGGGTAATGGGCCATATCAGCCTGCAGCTGTGATTCCAGAGCACGTTCCCATCCAGATCGAGGCAAGCCACCATGCCGTGTGTGCCGACAAAGATGAGCCCACCGTCGACCAATAACGTGATCTCGTTCGCACCGTCGATCTCGGTGGTCCAGCGAACCTCGCCTGTGTCGCCGTCGACGCATAGAACCTTTCCACTGGTTCCCAGGTAGATGCGCGCGTCTGGGGCGCTTGAATCTCGGTAGCTCATGGAGGGTAGCCTCGGTACGTGTCAACGAGAATGAGACACTTTGCTTGATAGTTCAGTGTAGGCCAAGCTGGATCTCGGCACAGGGTGAAGAACGCGAGGCCCGAGTGCTACTGATGCGCATAGAGGTTTCCTCCTTCAAGCCTTATCGGCCGGCGATGAGCATAAGTTGCGTGAAAAAGTGGCCTGCCGAGGGGCAAAGAGCATAAGTTGCGTGAAAAAGTGGCCTGCCGAGGGGCAAAAGGTCAGCAGACCCATAGAAATCCTGGATTCGGATGCCCTGGCGTGTATCTTCTCGCGCAGGTCCGGACGTTCGCGGCGTAAATCGCGAGCCCTAAACGGTTCTGTGGGAGACAGAGATGAAAGCGAACGACACGATCCTCGAGGCCATTGGCAACACGCCCCTCGTCAAACTGCAGCGGCTGGTGGGCGACGAAGACGCTACGGTGCTCTGCAAATGCGAGTTTCTCAACCCAAGCGGCAGCGCTAAGGATCGCCTCGTGGTGCATGCCCTTGAGCAAGCCCTCGCTCGCGGGGAGATAGCTCCTGGCGGCACGGTGGTGGAAAACACCTCGGGGAACACCGGAGCGGCGTTGGCGACCTGGGCTGCGGTGCGCGGCGTGCGGTGCATCTTTACCATCCCCGACAAGATGTCCAACGAGAAGATCGATACTCTCAAGGCCCTCGGCGCCGAGGTGGTGGTCTGTCCCACGGCTGTGCTGGCGTCATCTCCTGAGAGTTACTACGAGACGGCCAAACGACTGGCCAGGGAGACGGGTGGCTACTACCTCAACCAATATCACAACCCCGCGAACATCGAGGCTCACTACACCCTCACGGGGCCCGAGGTCTGGCGGCAGGTGGAAGGCGAGGTGGATGTCTTTGTGGCGGGTTTGGGCACAGGTGGCACCATGTCGGGCGCAGGCCGCTTCCTCAAAGAGCAGAAGGCAAGCATTCGCAACGTCGGCGTCGATCCTGTGGGCAGCGTTTTTCACAGCCTCTTCACGCGTGGCGAAGCCGATACGCCGCATGTCTATCAGGTGGAGGGTATTGGCGAGGATATGCCCTGCGGCGCCCTCGATTTTTCGGTGTTGGACGAGGTTTTCCAGGTGAACGACGCCCAATGCTTTTCCACCGCGCGACGTTTAGCGCGCGAGGAGGGGCTCTTCGTGGGTGGATCTAGCGGCGGTTCGGTCTACGCGGCGTTGCAGCTGGCGCGGGAGCTGGGCCAGGGCAAGACCATCGTTGCCATCTGCACCGATGGGGGCAAGAGCTACATCTCCAAGTTCTACTCCGACGAGTGGATGAAGGACAACGGCTTCGCTGAGACCCTCGTGCAAGAGGCAGCAGGCGAGGTGGCGGCATGACCCTACCCGGGCGATCCACGCGGGTCAAGCGCCGGAGCCACGCACCGGCGCGGTCATGACGCCGATCTTCCAGACGTCTACCTATGCGCAGAAGAGCCCTGGCGAGCACACAGGCTATGAATACTCGCGCACGCAAAACCCCACTCGCGAGGCGCTGGAGGCTTGCGTGGCTTCCCTCGAGGACGCACGGGAGGGCATCGCCTTCGCATCTGGAAGTTCTGCCGTGGCCGCGATGATGCACACCCTCGTCACTGGCGATCGCGTGGTCTGCGGTGACGACCTATACGGTGGTACCTATCGGCTCTTCACGCAGGTCTTCGCGCCCCAGGGGCTGCACTTCGATTTCGTCGACTTGACGCGCGAAGAGAACCTTGTCCCCGCGACCTTTGAGGGTGCGGCGCTGGTGTGGATCGAGACGCCCACCAACCCGCTCTTGAAGGTGATCGACATCACCCGCGTCGCTGAGTTCGCTCATGGTGCAGGCTCCAAGCTCGTGGTGGACAACACCTTCCTCACCCCCTACTTCCAGCGACCGCTCTCGTTGGGAGCGGACGTGGTGGTGCATTCCACGACCAAATATATCAACGGTCACTCCGACACCGTGGGCGGGATCGCTCTCACCTCAGATGAGCCCTTGGCCGACAAGCTGCGCTACCTGCAAAACGCTGTGGGTGCGGTGCCTTCACCCCATGATTCGTTCTTGGTGCTGCGTGGCCTGAAGACATTACACCTGCGCATGCGGGCCCATGAGCACAACGCCATGGCCTTGGCGACCATGCTCGAGGGGCACGCCGCCATAGAGCGTGTGATCTATCCGGGTTTGACGTCGCACCCTCAACATGAACTCTCTCGACGGCAGGCCAGCGGTTATGGGGGCATGGTCAGCGTGGTGCTTCGTGGCGGACTCGAGGCATCGCGGCGTGTGCTCGAGGCCTTTGAGGTCTTCACGTTGGCAGAGAGCCTGGGCGGCGTGGAGTCACTGGTGGAACACCCCGCGATCATGACCCACGCTTCA
>JAFCZD010000336.1 GCA_019314525.1 Deltaproteobacteria bacterium | reverse complement strand
GGACGTTCCCCTTCTGCTTTCATCTGCGACCATGGATTGCGATTCTAACCCCAAGAGGTAATGCTCGCGAGGTGGCACCCCTTCAAAGAATGGTCAAACTATGTTCGTGCAGACACGACATTTGCTTTTGTGGTCCTTGCTTCTCCTTTCCACCGTGCTCGGAGCTTGCCGGCCGGGTCATCCACGGCATCCCCACGCCATGAAAGGACCTGACGCTTATGCGCTCACGGCAGCCAAGACAGGGGGGCGCCCAGGTAGCCTGAAGGTCGCCGCTGGTGAGATTTGGGACACCGCTCAAAACGAAGTGATCACCTTCGCCCAGTTAACCGAGCGTTTGGCGAGCGCCCAGGTGGTCTATGTGGGCGAGAGCCATGACGGCTGGCAGCATCACCACGTGCAAGCCCAACTCTTGGAGGCGCTCTCTCGGGGGGGGCCTCCCTTCGCGGTAGGCCTCGAGATGCTCCCACGCACGGTGCAACCCGCCCTGGACGCCTTTTGCAGCTCCACCACCAACGAGCGTGAGTTTCTCGAAGGCGGTGGGTGGTATGAGCATTGGGGCTACGATTATCGCTACTATCGCCCCATCTTCGAGCTCGCCCGGGCACGAAAGCTCGCTGTCTTGGGCTTGAACGTGCCGAGCAAGGTTACGCGCCAGGTGGGTCGTGAAGGCCTCAAGGCCCTTGAACCTGCGACACGCAAGGAACTCCCGCCCGTTTACCTGGGCTCCAAAGAGCATCGGCGTGTTTTCGAGGCGCTCATCGGTGGAGCACCCCATCACCCACGCACCAAGAAGAAGGCGCCCCATCACGGCCAGAAAAAGCAGCGCAGAGATCGTTTCTATCAGGCTCAATCCCTTTGGGACGAGGCTATGGCGGAGCGCGTCGCCGCGACCATGAGCAAGGTGCCAAAGGGACGGGTGATGGTCTTCGCGGGGAGCGGGCATCTGATTTACGATCTTGGTATCTCCATGCGCCTACGTCGTCGGCTGCCCGATCTGCGTCAAGCCATTGTGGTGCCGGTGAGGGTGGAAAAGGGGCGGCGGCGGATCGCTCGTCAGCTGGCAGACTTCATCGTGGGTGTGCCCCCTGACGCACCCCATGAGGCCTTCCCGACCCTTGGTGTGATGCTCACGGAGAAGGAGGGTGTGCTCACCGTGAAAGGCCTCGAAGAGGAGGGAGCAGCGGCGCGAGCGGGCGTGCAGAAAGACGACCGTCTGTCGAAGCTCGATGGCCATCCCATCTCCAAGATCGTGGAGTTGCGCGCATGGCTCTTTGGCAAGGCGTGGGGGGATAGTGCCAAGGTGGAGCTTCTGCGGGGCAAGCAGGTGCAGGTGGTCGAGGTTCGTTTCAAGCCCTCTCAAGGTGAGTGAGAAGCTGCACAATGCAAGAACTTGCAAGAACACTGTGTAGGTTCTTGCATGGTGGCCTGTTTCTACCTTCATGGTTTCGGTGGCTTGTGGTCTTGACCCTTTGCGGTCTGGATTTTGCTTTCGTGTGGGCGTGAACCGTCCTGGAGGTAGAATGGTTAGGACTTGCTCGAGTGCTGAGATCACCGCGCCTCGTGCCCTTGGGGCATGCGTGCCATACTCGGCGTCTATCGTTTTGTGGTCGACCCATTTCCGTCGCGTGTGTCGTGCTGTGAGCCTGAGCACTGAGGGGCTCCTGGTGCTTTCGACCCATGTGTTGCCTAGAGGGCAGCTCTTGAAGGTCTCTCTTCCCTTGCCTGACGACCTACATCTGGAGTTGGTGGCGGTGGTCGCCTATGAGAGCAGCTACCTCGGACAGCGCGCTCTGGACATTCGTTTTGTCAACTTGGGGCGCCGTGACCAGGTGCTCCTTGCGGGGCTCGTGTCGGACAAATCGCGGGGTGAGGTGTATCGCGGAGAGGTGAAGAAGCCCAAGCCCGCCGCCGGTCCCTCCACCACGATCGCTCCTCCTGCGGAGTTCGATGGGTTGCCGAGCACCAACGAAATCGACGAGATGCTCGCCAGGACACTGCAAGATTTGAAGGCCCCCACCGCAGCCAAGAAGAAGAAGCGCAAGCGCTTTCTCTGGTGAGCGGATCACCCCTCCGCCCCTTTGGTGGCATGGAGGGGGCTGCTCCGCTACCATAGCAGGCCGATGCAACATCCCCTGCCGATCATCTCTCTGCTCTCCCTGTTGGTGCTTGCAGTCATCAGCCCAACACTTGGATATGCCAAAGGGCGCCCGCTCTGGGCGCTCTTGCCCGTGGGGGGCGTCAACGTATCGGCCGAGACCGCTCAGGGGCTCTTGACGCTGCTTCAGCAGGAGCTGCGGCAGCGGCGTCTGCGATGGGTGGGGGTAGGGGTCATCCCCACCGCCGATTGTGATGATCTTTGCATGGCTGCCATAGGCCGGCGCGCGGACGCCAGGCGGCTTATCCGGCTCGAGGTTGGGCGCTTGGGCGGCACCTACGTGTTGCGGCTAACCCTCTACGATGTGGCCAAGGGAGCACGCCAGGGGAGCTGGCAAGAGGTGCTCAAGGGACTTGGTGACGAGCAGGTGCAACCTGCCCTCTTACGGATGATCAATGGCTTCGCGCCACCCCCGCCCATCGCCAAGGGCAAGCCCTGGTACAAGCGCTGGTGGGTCTGGGCGGCGGCCGCTGGCGTGGTCACCGCGAGCACGGCCTTGGTGGTGACCCTGACGCCCAGTGACGATCCAGATTACACTCTTGTTCCGCCCTGAAGCTCAAGTGAGCAAGGACGCCAGGGCTGCAATTGCGGCACCCGCGGTGGCGAGCGCACCGAGCCAAAGGGGCCAGCGGGGAGGGGCCACTTTTTCCATGATCTCTATGCGGACGTAGAGGTCCCCTGCCGCGACGTCTTGCCCTCCCTTCGTGGTGCCGCCCAGCCCACGCAGCCGTAGCACTGCGCCCTGGGGCAGCGTGGCGGGCAGGTGCAAATGCACCTTCGTGCCATCGCCATGCGGGTCTGCGCGCTGCACGCCGTTGATCTGCAGCGGAACTCTCACCTTCACGCCTGCTGCCAAACCAAGCGCGTTTGGTTCAACCTGAACCTGCGCCTCGAGATCGGCGCCACGGGGGGTGTTTTCGTCAGCGTCCTCGTAGATGCTCGCCAGCTTCACGGGACCCTCCGCAGTTGAGCCTCGAGCTGCTGCAGCAGACGGTTGGCCTGCACCAGGCGCCCGTCCATTACCGCCTGAAGCGCCTGGGTCGCGTTTCGTTCGAGGTGTGGCAAATCTGCGCGCGTTTTTGGTAACACACGCAGACGCGCATCCACCCGTCGCAGCTTGCGTTGCACGAAGGCGCGATCGATGACGAGCGCGGCGAGCTGGCCCTCGAGACGCGCGAGGCGCGTGACGATTTGGGGAGACGGTGGTTTCGCGCCAGGTCTTGGCGCCAACGCCTTCAGCTCGCTTTGATGGGTGTTGGAGAGGTCTGTTTTGCTGATGGAGCGGCGGCGTAGGCCCTCCCGCAGCGCCGCGTAGCGCGCCGCGAAGGCCCGGCCCGCGACGCCCTCGTCTTTGGCTGTGGCGCGAGGCGCCGCGTCTGGTGCACGTGGTTGACGTGGGACCTTGGAGCGGTGAACGCGCTGGGCTGCTCTACGCTTCGTGTCAGGTTGGGCATCAGCCTGCAGCGCGCCAGCATTAGGCTGCAGCTTACGAGCATCAGGCCGCAGCTCGCCAGCATCAGCCCGCGCGAGGGCCATGTCTGGCACCAAGATGTCCCTCTGAAGGGTCGCGTCAGCTGCAGACGTGGCCCCAGGCATGCGCTGTCCACGGCTCAAAAGAGCATAGGCTCCCGCGCTGAGCGCTAAGATGGCCATGAGCAGCGCTGCGAGCCATCGTCCGCCTCGTGAAGAAGCCTCACTTACATCATGCCCTTCGATGGGGCTCAGGTGCCGCTTCGGAGGCAGCAGTGGCTGGGCCCACGCGGCGATGGTGGCGTCATCCGTGAGGCTCAGGCCCACCTTCGCGGCGCACGCTCTCAACGCTTCGCGCATGGCGCCGGCGTGGGGATAGCGTTGCTCGGGGAAGACGGAGAGGGCGGGTTGCAAGAGCTTATCGAAGGCACCATCGAGGGCTGGGTGCTCTTGGCTCGGGGGGCGCCATGGTGGGTCTTCGGCGCAGCGCAGCAGGTCCACCTCGCGCTCCCCCTCGATATAGGCCTTGCCCGTGAGCAGCTCGAAGAGGATTAGGCCCACACCGTAGATATCCGAGCGAGCGTCGCAGTCATCGCCGCAGATTTGTTCTGGGGACATGTATTGTACGGTGCCCTTGACCACGCCTGTGCGCGTGCGCGTATGCCGTAGCCGTGAGCGGGCGATGCCAAAGTCGCCGAGCTTGATCACGCCATCACGGCGTACGAGCACGTTGGCTGGGGTGACGTCGCGATGCACGATGGCCAGGCTGGCGCCTTCGTCATCGCAGCGCTGGTGAATATACTCCAACGCTCCAAGCAGCCGATGGGCCAAGGAGAGGGCGATCTCGGGGGAGAGTGGTGCGTGGGCTCCGGCCTCCAGGAGGTGCGCGAGTGACGCACCATCCACATACTCCATCACGAGGAAGGGCGCGCCCTCTGTGGGCTGCACGAAGTCTAGCGTGTGGATCAGCGTGGGATGATCGAGGGCCGCGGTGAGGCGTGCTTCATCGGCGAGCATTTGCACGAAGTCGGCGTCGCGCGCGTGTTGCGGCAAGAGCACCTTGAGCACTACGTTCTGTTGCGTCCGGGGATCCCGTGCGCAATAGATTTCGGCCATACCGCCGATGGCGATGCGCTCGCCCAGGGTGTAGCCAGCCAGGCGCTGTCCGCTATGGGGTTTGCCCTCCACCAAGCTCAAACCAGCCCGTGTCGCTTGAGCAGGCGGTGACAAGACTGTCGCGAGAGCCCCGAGGCGCGCGCTAGCTCGGAGATGTTGCCCTCGCAGCGCTGGAGCATGGCGCGCAGATAAGCGGCCTCGAAGTGTTCCACCCAGCGTTGCTTGCCTTCATGGAAGGGCAGGTCCAAGGGCACGCTGGACGTGGCAGCATGCTCTGCTCTGTCTGTTCCCTCCGCGCCGTCCTCCTTGGTGGGCGATGGAGCCTCGCCTCCGTCGAGGTAGAACCCTGGCTCCATGTCTGGGAGTACCACGATGCGCTCCACCACATTGCGCAGCTCCCGCACGTTGCCAAGCCAACGATGGGACTCGAGGGCTCGCAGGAGGGAATCAGGGAGCGTTTGCGAGGGATCGCGCCCCAACTGGGCGAAGAAATGGGCCACCAAACGTGGGATCTCCTCTTTGCGATGACGCAGCGCTGGCATGCGGACCTTGATCACCGAGAGGCGGAAATAGAGGTCCTGTCGGAAGCGGCCCTCTTGCACTTCACGCTCGAGGTTTCGGTTGGTCGCGGCGATGACGCGCGCGTCGAAAGGGCGGAGATCACTCTCCCCCACGCGTTGCACTTGGCGTTCCTCGAGCACTCTGAGCAGCTTGGGTTGCAGCTCGAGGGGCAGCTCACCGATCTCGTCGAGAAAGAGCGTGCCGCCCGTGGCGTTCTCGAAGGGCCCAGCCCGTGAGGTGGTGGCGCCTGTGAATGCACCCTTGGCGTGGCCGAAGAGCTCGCTCTCGATCAGGCTCGCGGGGATGGCGCCACAATCTACCGCGACGAAGGGCGCCTCGTGCCGAGCTGATTGCTGGTGCACAGCCCGCGCTGCGACGTCTTTGCCCGTGCCCGATTCGCCCTGGATCAGCAGCGTGGCCTGGCTCTTTGCCACACGTTCGAGCACTGCGATCACCGCCTTCATCGCGGGGCTGTGACCCATGAGGGGGCCCAAGCGCGAGCGGCGTGAGAGGGGAAGCTCGACTGTGTCGTCGGCAGCCGTGAAGCGAATGTGGGTGTCGCCACAACAAATGACTGCGCTCTCTGGAAGAAACACGCCCTGTACGTGCAGCTCGTTGACTCGGGTGCCGTTGGTGCTCTCGAGGTCACGCAGCAAGAAGCCCTTGGGGTGAGGCTCAAGGGCGAAGTGCTGGCCGGACACGCTGCTGTCGGCGAGGAGGAGATCACAGCTCTCATCGTTTCCGATGGTCACCACGTCAGCCCCAAGGGAGAGCGACGTGCCCAAGGCTGGGCCCTTGACGACCTCGAGTTTGCCACGACGTACCACCAGTACGCGCCCTTCAGCTCGCTCGAGGATGCGGGTGGCCCCAGGGGGGATGGCTCTGCTCTCAACGCTCACGTTGCCTCCGTGAGCGCATGGTAACGCAGGGAGCCGTGCCTTGCCTATATGGGTACCCGGTGGGCAGGCCTCAGAGCCGGCGAAGATGCAGTTGGGCATGCAGACCATCCACTCTGGATCGCAGACCATGCTGGGATCAGGGCAATCACACGTCTCGGGGACGCACGCTTGGAGCGTGCTGTTACAGACGAGGCCGAGGGGGCAGAAGTCACCTCCCAGCTCACACTCGGTGGGAGGTGGGTTGGCGGGGGTCGCCACAGGGTCGAACTCCGCCGGCACGCTGAACTGCGCCATGAAAGCCTGGTCGCCCTCTCTCGCCGGTACCTGGTCGAGAGGCCGTGGTGGATTGCCGTCTTCGATGGCGGCGGTGGAGACGCGTATGCGGTAGGTCCCCGCAC
Source organism: Deltaproteobacteria bacterium (assembly GCA_019314525.1). Taxonomy (GTDB): domain Bacteria; phylum Myxococcota_A; class Polyangia; genus JAFCZD01. The sequence goes on along the minus strand of JAFCZD010000336.1, from coordinate 4,406 downwards.
TCATGAGCTCTAGGGGCACGAAGTCTACCGTGGTGGTCTCGCCGTTTGCCGTGGGCTGCCAGCGCACGCCGAGGACGCCGCTCGCCGCGAGCGCCTCCTCGGCGCCCGTGGGCGTGACCCGTAGCAGCTGCACTACCCCTGGCTTGCGCAGCCCGATGGCGTCCATTCGCTTGGAAAAGATGATCTGCACCCGCTCTGCAAACGTTGCTTGGGCCCCGTTGGCGGGGATGGTTTGGGTGACACGTGGTGCGCGCATGGCGGGCAGGGTGTTGAAGAGAAGATCGAGGCTTTTGATGGCCCCTTCGTCAAAGGAGACTCCGCGAATCTCTCCTGAGGCAAGCTGGTTTTTGGCGCTGTGACCGCGGAGCATGACGTCCACGCTCACATCTGCGTCGAGCCCTCCTCTTTCGACCCGAATCAGCGGGAGTCTTCCCTTCACGTCGAATTCGGCGACGAGCTCAGCCGAACCGTCATTGTCGATGTCTTTGATGCGTAGGGAGTCTGTGATCTCACGCTCGGCCGACAAGGGGTAAAGACCTTGGGGCGCGTCGAGGATCAGCTCGAGTCGCTCGACCTTGCTGAGGAGCGCCTGCAGATCGGTGACGTTGGGATCGCTGACGAGGGAAAAGTCGATAGCGGTGGGGGTGCCGCAGCCCGCTGGGAGCGAGAGTAGGGTGAGGAGGGGGATGATGTGGGCGTGGTTGCTCATGGTCATTTTTCGGTGCTGAGGGAGGGGCCGCAATGGTGGTCAGCCCCTCCCGGTCCGTTTAGTCTAGTCTAGCAGATTAGAAGTCCTCACAGCTCCCGAAGGGCTCTGAACCGGAGGAGTCTGTGGTTCCCATCGCGCAGTTACCGCCTTGGGGCACCACGCAGGGCATGGGAGGGCAGCCAGAGTAGTCGTGGTAGCACTCGAGGGTTTGGGCTTCGGTTGCGAGGGTCTTGAGTTTAGCGATGGCTGCTGTGTTGGCGCTGTTGACGTAGGTCGCGCAAGGGCAGAAGAGCGCATTGGAGACAAGCGTGCTGCAATCGGAAATACTTGGGTTTCTAATATCATCACATTTCTTGGCTTCGCGCAGGGTCTCTTGGTATTGCTGAGCCAATTGGTCACATGCGTTTTCGATGGGTCTGCATTCCCAGTCTACGAGGCAGCCGTAGCTGTCGTAGATCATCTCCAGGGTGGTGCCATCTGCGCACTCAATCATGGGCATCGCGACGGGAGCGCACACAGGCTCGCAGAGATACGCCACCACACAACCGTTTTCGTCGAACTTGGGCACAGGGAGGCCGTCGGGGCCGCAGAAGTCGGGTGCGGGGTGAACGATGGCGGGGCATACCTGGTCTGAGGGCTGGCAGAAAGAGGGGCACTCGCAAGGGAAGGGTGGCGAGGGATCGTAATCGCCAGGCATGCTGGGGTCATCACCAGGCGCAGGCGCGTCGCACATCGGGCAAGGCTGGGGCATCCAGCTGCAGTCTGGGCGTGCTTGGCAGCTGTTTTCGTCGAGGGCGTCGCAGCCTTGAGGTTGCTTGGGGAAGCATTGGCCAACACAAGGCGGGCAGTCACCTTCGGGTGTACAGGCGCCGAGAGGGCAGAGCTCTTCCCAGCTGCACTCCGGGTTCATCTGGCATTGTGTGGGATCCGTTAGCTCTTCGCAAAGCAGCACATTCTTGGGCAAGCAGACAACTTCGCAGGTTTGTGTGGGGCCTGGTGTGGGCAGGGGGGCGGGCTCGGGCGGGTCTGTGGGTTCGGGCGCTGGCACGCCAGCGTCAATGGGTGCTGGCTCTGGATAGGAGGGGTCTGTATCCACCGGAGGAGGAGGAGGAACCACGGTACCGCCGCCTTGACAGCTGACGACCTTCACACGACAGGAGGGGTTCAGCTCGCAGACGTCGCCGCTGAGGTTCTGACAGGGTACGCTGGGGGGCAGCACATCGCATTCGGGCGTGGGACAGACAGCCCAACCATCGGGGAGTTCACCCTCTGAGGCGAAGGTCTGCGTTTCACCTGATTTGAGGTTGATCGCGTTGATATCTCCCGCAGGTTCACCGCAGGCTGAGAGGGTGAAGATGGTGGCGATACAGAGCGTCAGGGTCGTGCGTTTCATGGGGTTCCTCCATTAATAAGACGTCGGGAGGTAAAGCACAGGGCGTGCCAGCGATTACCACACGCCCTACAGGCCTGTTTTCGGGAGGTTGGCTGTTTCTAGGTGGGAGACTGCGGCGCGCCTGTCAAAGCCGTGTGACAGGGCGCTGAGTCAACTGTCACGTTGATGTGACAGTCACAGTGTAGCCATCTGACAGTGTAGCCATCTGACAGGCAGTGATTTGACACAGAGTGAGGGTTCCACCCACCATGCTGCGTGTGAACGATATCCTCACTCTCAAGAGTGGTGAGTTGCACCTTTGGCTGCTCCCCGACGATGCCCCCACCCTCGACGAGGCGCGCGTTACGCAGATGCTCGAGGCGTTGCCCAAAGGCGAGCAGGCACGTCACGCTCAATTCGTGGTGCGCCGTCCCAAACGCGAATACATCCTCACGCGCACGTTGGTGCGTCGCGTGCTCTCTCGATACACACATGTTTTGCCCTCTGCTTGGCGTTTCACAGCCAATGAGTTCGGACGCCCCGCTATCGCCACGCCTCACGTCCTCGCGGGTCTTGATTTCAACGTCTCTCATACCGGGGGCATGATCGTCTGTTTGGTGGGGCAACACCTGGAGTTCGGTGTGGACGTCGAGGACCGTCAACGCGCTCGACGCACCGTGGACATCGCCGAGCGCTTCTTTTCGCCGCGGGAGGCGAGGGCGTTGCGTTCGCTTCCAGACCATGCTCAGGGGGATCGCTTCATGGAGCTGTGGACGCTGAAGGAGGCGTATATCAAAGCGCGAGGCATGGGGCTGCGCATTCCCCTGGCCCACTTCAGCTTTGAGCTGTCGGCCGGCCCAGATGCCATTGCCATCGCCTTTGAACCTGAACTGCAGGATGATGCGTCGAGCTGGCGTTTTTCGCTTTCACGACCAAGCCAACGCCACCAGTTGGCCTGGGCGGTGCGAGTGAAGGGCGGTGACGCGCTCTTCGTCAAAGAGCGCGATGCGCTCGCGCTCTTGTGTGATTAGAGCAAGGTAAGGGCGGATCTGGACGCAGATTGACACTATGATGCCACGGATGAGGACCCATGCTTCGATCTCTGGGGGTGCCTCGGTCGAAGAACACATGAGCTGCTTTCCACAGGGACTCCAGCGCTTGGATAAAGTCGAGGACGAGCGTGATCTCGATCCCGCGCCGACGTGCCTCGGTGCGTACCCATCGCGTCAGCTTCTTGTCGACGAGAAACGTGGCCAGCTGTGATGGCTCGTGTTCCAAGTGAAAAGATAATTTCGTCCAGCTGACTTAGCTCATCGCACAGTTCTGTGGCGGACCTTCCTGTGGCGGACCTTCCCGCGGCGGACCTTCTTGAAGAAGCAGCAGCCGGCCTCCTGGTTGCAGACGGCGGTGGAGCCGAGCAACTCTTGGCAGTGTTGCGGTGGTTTTTCACTGCACGAGGGCAGGCACATGGGGCCTGCATGCACTCCCGGCAGCGTTGGGCAGCAGACGACCAGCGGCGGGCAGTCCTTGCTCTTGCCGAGGTCCTGACAAAGCTTGGCCAGACACGTGCGCTCTTTTGTCGGCTTCCCTTTGCGAGAGGTGCAGCGCAGCCCAGGGGCGCACGCGTGGTCGCTCTTGCACGGCTCGCCCAGGGCCGCGCGTGGAGCAGGGTGCGTCTTCGCGGGAGGTGCAGACGTTGACCCACAGCCGATAAGGAAGAAGAGCAAGAGCATCGAGGGTGTGAGCTTCCACAGCCCAGGGCTTGTCATGAGTGTCCTTTCGCAGATCACGTTTTGAAAGAGTCGGCAGTGTATCATGCACGCCTTGCCTTGGTGATGGGGCGTAACCTAGAGTCTACCGATGAAAGTACCCTTCGCCCTGCGTCGTGCTGCTCTCCTTTTCGCCCCCCGCAGGGGCGTTTCAGGTGGGGTCGCCCATCCACCACGACTGCCACGAACGCCTGCTCTTCATGGCCCTGCAGAGGGCCGCGACGTTGCCGGGCTTTCCCGCCCAGGCTACACATGACGACGAAGTGTTGGCTCACGCCCTGCAATTTGATGTGAGCCCCTATGGCAAGGACTTGCTCACGATCTCGCTGATGCTCGGGGTGCGCTACAACGACCTTCATGGCAAACAGGCCACCGAGGTCGGAGAGCTCGCGCCAGTGCACAACGATGAGGCTTACCAGGACGAGCATTGCCTGCGCCGCTCGCTGCACGACGGTGAAGATGGTGGCGTGCAGGCCACAGCTGAGTGTCAGCTCTTCATTCGACAGAGGGTAGAGCAAGCCCTTGCTGGCAAGGATCTCCCAGACGCTCGCTTCAA
>JAFCZD010001000.1 GCA_019314525.1 Deltaproteobacteria bacterium | reverse complement strand
CCGAAGGAGGCATCGAGAGCGCACGCTTGAAGCGCACACCCAACCTCACGTCACCCGCCGCGAGGGCGATCACGGCGTTGCGAATCGCCCTGAGGTCTTTGCCCATGAAGAAGGGGCTCGTTTCGACCTTGCTGCTCCGGGCCCCCACCACCGCCACACGCCAGCCCTTGGGCAGCGTTCCAAGCCCTGTCTTCAGCGCCTCATCGAGGGCCTGGGCCTCAATGCCGCGAATGGGGCCATCGACGACGATGAGCAGACGGTGGGGCGCCGACCACGCACCAGCGTTCGTGCCCGAAAATGCGAGCAGCACCACCACTGCAGCCAAACTGATGCTCCTCATGTCGGTCTCAAAACGAGGCATCTCCTCTTGTGTGAAACGGCGCACAAATTGTATGAGAAAGGCGCACTGAGGTCTAGAAGCAGAAGATGTGGAGAAGATGTGCAGCATAGGTGCACATCGCTGCCTACCATAGACCCGCAGCGTGCAGCGAGAGCAGGAACCGACGTGGAACACTCAAGGCATTCGATCACCGTCACCGCCAATAATCGCCTCGCCCGCGGCCTGCTCGCCAAGGCGAACACACACGCCGAGGCGGAGGGGTCGACGGCTTGGGAGCGCCCAGCGATCCTCCCGTGGGGCGCCTGGATCCACAACCTCTACGACGAGCTCGTGCTGGCCCATGGCGAGACCCGCGCCCTGCTCCCCGCCCTCGCCGAGACGTTTCTCTGGGAAGACATCGTTGCTGAGCACACCACGAACGATCCCCTCCTCGACGTCTCTGGGGCCGCTGACTCGATCCAGGCGGCGTGGTGGCTGCTCTGCGAGTATGAGGTCCCCTTGAAGGCGGTGCTGGCATACGCCACCGCCGAGGCCGAGCTGCTCGATCGCTGCTGCAGCAGCTTCTTCCAACGCTGTGAAGCCATGGGGCTGCTCGACGCTGCGCGGCTCACGAGGCGGCTATGCGCTGCGTTTGAAAAGGGAGAGCTTCCTCTGCCCCAAGAAGTGCTCTTCTATGGGTTCGACGAGGAGCAAACGCCAACACGCCAACGCCTGATCTCGACCCTCGAACGTAAAGGTGTCCGCGTGACGCACGGGGCCGCAACGCTGCACCCCGTGCCAGGCAAGCGTGTGGAGTTCGACAACGGAGACCTCGAGGTCCGCTCAGCAGTACGCTGGGCTGCGGCTCGGCTCATGGCAGAGCCCAAAGAGCGCGTCGCCATCGTCGTACCTCAGCTCGCCCACCAACGAGGGCGCCTCCTCCACGAGCTAGAAGAAGCCCTGGAGCCCCACAGCCTGCTGCCGGGCGCACACCCACAGCGCACGCTCTTCAACCTCAGCCTCGGTGAAGCGCTGAGCACAGCCCCCCTGGTGCACGACGCCCTGCTCTGGTGGCGCCTCGCCGCCGGCGCGACGCTTCAACATGGCGAGCTGCTCGTGCTCTTGCGTTCACCTTTTTGTGCCGACGCCGAAGAAGAGGCTGAGGCACGCGCGCTCTTTGGCCGAGAATTGAGCCGACATGGGCGCCCAGAGATGGACCTCGAGGCCATCGTCGCGCTGACAGAGCGCTGCGCAGAGCGCTCTGCGGCCCACGGCAAAGTGCCTCCGCGAAGCTGGCTGAGCGGGCTCGCCCGCTTCTGCGAAGAAAGCCAAAAACTGGCCACTTGTGTGCAGCCCGCCGCCCGCTGGCGACGCGCCCTCCGCGAGCTCCTCGCGACCGTGGGCTGGCCGGGAGAGCGTGCCCTTGACAGCGACGAATACCAACAGATGCAGAGCCTGGGCGAGGTGCTCGACGGCTTGGCGAGCCTAGACCTCGGGCTTTGAGGGCCCCACGATCTTACGCTGGCTCAAACGGGCGCTGGAAACGACGGTCTTTCAGCCAGAGTCCACCACCGACGCGCCCTTGCAGATCCTAGGTCAGCTAGAAGCTGCAGGACAACGCTTCGACCGGGTCTGGCTCTTGGGCCTCGACGACGCCCACTGGCCCACGCCGGCCGAACCCAACGCCTTTTTGCCCCTCGGGCTGCAGCGAGAGCACAGCATGCCTCACGCGGCACCCCAGCTGAGCCTGGCGCGTGCCGAACGCCTCACTCGCCAGCTCCTCGCCAGCGCGCAGGAGGTGATCGTCAGCACCCCGCGGCGAGAGGGCGACGTCGAGTGCATGCCCAGCGCGCTCATCGCAGATCTACCGCACGTTGGCTTCAAAACACTCCATGTGGATATCGTGGGGCGTGATGGCATGGTGCAGGCCTCTGTGGGCGGAGACGTCGAGATGATAGAGGATCACCAGGCCCCCTATCAGCCAACAGGCCCCGACGCGCTTGTGATCGTCCCTGGGGGTAGCGGCATTTTCGCCGACCAAGCAGCCTGCCCCTTTCGCGCCTTCGCCAAATGGCGCCTGGGCGCCACAGCCCTCCACCAACCCGGGAGCGCGCTCAACGCGAGCGTCACGGGGAACCTCGTGCAC
>JAFCZD010000335.1 GCA_019314525.1 Deltaproteobacteria bacterium | reverse complement strand
CTGACCTTGCAGCACCTGACCGTTGCTGATGGCAGGTCTGTGGATGGCCATGGAGCCGGCGTTTGGCGAGAAGGTGGATCTTTGGTGGTCCATGACTGCCTCTTCACCAACAACATTGGTCCCGAAAGCGGAGCAGCGTGTGGGGGCGCCATCGGCGCTGAGGGCAAGGGCTCTACGGTGATCGTGGATAGCATCATCACGGACAATAGCGCTGCGAATGGTGGCGGCGTTTGCGCCGTCTCCGGCTCTATGGCCGCATCGTTGACCATTGTGGGCAGCACGATCAGCAGGAACATGGCGACGGGCTGGGATGGTATTGCGGCTGAAGGCGGCGATGGCGGCGGTGTTCACCACAATGGTGGCGCGTTGTCCATCTGCAACTCCCGCATAGCTTCGAACGAAGCGGGCTACATCAGCGGAGGCATCCACCGTGTGCCAGGGCTCGTGAATGCACCCGTGTTGATTAGCCGTTGCACCATCATGAGCAACAGCAGCGAAAGGGGTGGTGGAGGGTTTTTGAGAGCATCGGCGCTGAGGGTGGTTGACTCAGTGATTGTGGATAACACGGCTAGGGTAGGTGGCGGGTTGATGATAGGCGAGGGGTCTTTGGACCTGACCAATGTTACCATCGCGGGGAACACGTCCACTTACGCTGGCGGTGGACTGCACGTTTCGGGCGTGGCCGGCGGCAGCCTGCTCAATGTCACCCTCGCTAACAACACCGCGAATTTTGGGGGCGCGATTTATAGCGACGGGAACCAGCTTTGGCTGAAGAACTCAGTGATCGCGGACAATCGTGCGATCTTCGAAGACCCTTCCTGCTACGGCGTGTTCAGCGATGGTGGTGGAAATTTGCAGTTCCCAAACATGCCGCGTGAATCTTGCGCACTTGGGATTACTTTCGCTGACCCTGGGCTGAGCCCACTGGGTGATAACGGCGGTGGTACGTTGACCATGGCCGTGGACGCGAGTAGTCCGGCCGTGGGCATCGGGAAGCAGTGTCCGCCCACCGATCAGCGCGGTGTGTCACGCGCGGATCCATGCACCTCGGGTGCGTATGAGTTTCAGTCGCCCTAGGGTCAGCCGACAACGTCCTTCAGGCTGAGGACATGGGCGAAGGTGCCGCGCTTGGCCACCGTGGGGGTGACGCCTGCCGCTGAGATCAACACCCTCTCTATGGAGACTTCGGGAGGAACACCAAGCCGAGCGACCTTGCGCTCGACTTCTGCGATAACCTCCGTGCCCAACGGAGCGTGCGGCGATGCTTGCCCCCATGGGGTGACAAAGCATAGTAGGGGCGAATGAATTGCGCGCGCTCAAGGTTGCGCAGTTGATCTTGAAAACCGCCACCTCGAACGCTGCCCACGCGTTTTGCAAGATCAGCGGGGCCACCGGGGGCTTGGGCCAGCGCACGTACAACCTCTTCATAGACACAAGGGCTGCGGAACTGCTCCTTGAAGAGCGTCTCGAACTCCGCGATGAAAAATCCATCGGCGGTGAAGGCCAGGCGGTTGAGGTTTCGTTCGAGGGATTCGCGCGGGTCAATTTGCTCAAGGTATTTTGGAATGCCCCCCAGGCACATATGCAACTGTGCCTTTTCCCGCAGGCCGCGACGAGGGATGAATTGGCTGCTTTCGCGGGGGGAGAGCGGTCCTAGACACATCTCCATGGTCTTACGGTTGTGAAGGGCTTTGGAGTGCACGACGTGGCGAGACATGAAGCTTGCCACGGAGCCACAGAGGAATAGGGCGATCTGGTCGTTGTCGCTACTCCAACGATCCCAGTGCAGCTTCAACTCAGAGACGATTCGCGCGCGGTTGGCGCCCATCCACGGGAACTCATCGAAGACCACTACCCAGCGCCCTGTGGCGATGACCTCACCCAGGCCTTGGAATGCTTCGCTCCACGAACGGGCGGCGAGGCGGACGTTGCGCGCCCAAGAACACGCAGAAGTGTTGACGAGCCCAATGGGGACTGGTAGAAGGTTTTCTTGCTGAGGCTTTGGTGATTTCCCTAGTGATTTCACTGATAGGGTTGTCGTCAGCAGTGAAAACTAAATAGCTTATGCCCAGGTAGCTCAGTCGGTAGAGCAGGGGACTGAAAATCCCCGTGTCCGTGGTTCGATTCCGCGCCTGGGCACAAAGACCCCGGTCACGTATGTGGCTGGGGTTTTTGGCTTCTGTGTGGTGTCTTCGAGGGTTACGGGTCGAGCTGTGACCCATCAGTCGAGCGATGACTGCAGAGTCTAGCCCTCTGTTCTTCAGCCAGCTTGCAAAGGTCCGGCGCAGGTCGTTGGGGCTAACGGGCTCGATGCCTGCTCGTTCACATGCATCACGAAGGTCGCGGCGCATGTTGGACCAGCGAGCAAAGAGCCGCTTCCGTCCTTGCGGCAGCTCACCAAGGATGTCCTGCAGTAGCTCTTCTAGTCCTGGTAAGGCGTTGAAGGGCAGGCGTCTGTCGCAGGTTTCCCTCTTCGTCCCTGGAAGCCTCAGTACACCGCTGTGCAAATCCACGTCAGTCCGCGCCACTCGCTCGGCCTCGCCGTAGCACGCGCCAGTCAGCACGAAGAACCGAACGTGCTTGCGACGTGAAGGGTGAAGCTCCGACTCCAACTTTTGGTACTCGACCTCTGGCAACCAGCGGATGCGCGGCTTGTACTGTGAGCTGAAGTCCGCCTTTAAGTTCTCCACGTCACCGCTGAATCGCCCGCTCTTCTTCGCCAACTTGAGACGCGCCGGAACACGGTCAGCTCCTTGGCGATGGTGTGGCGTGACGAGCCCTCAGCGAGCCGCTTGTCGATGTACTGCTCAACATCCGATCCGTTTCTAGGCGGATCTATCTCTCTGGTCACGAGGTCAAGACTGTGGGAGCTACGCCGGAAAGAGCGTCATGCTCTTGAGGTCGAGTACCGCTTCGCTCGCCATCAAGAAGTCGATTCCGATGATGCCGTTGATGTCGAAACCGTAGTCGAGAGCGCCCACCTCGATGCGAAAGTCACGAACCGATAACTCTCCAACGTCGAGCTCGTCGACAGTTTTTTCGAAGACGTATTCTGCGCCGCCGACGCCAGCGATGCGGCGGAGCGGATCGTTGGGTTCCGGAAGCACGTCGACATCAACGAGGTGGTCCGCGGCAAAGACGGTCCCGGCTGAGCCGGTGTCGACCAATATGTGATCCAGGGTAATGCTCTGACCACGGTAGGTGATGCTCGCCGCAATAAAGGGCAATCCTCCAATCAGGGTGAGCTTCATGGCCGTCGGATGCCAGCCCAGCGGCGCTCCTCGATATTCAGAGCCTCACGACTGGTGTGGGCGACGTAGAGTTCTCGGTTGGGCTGTTGGCGGTGAAGGTCCAAGTACTGCTTCATCGCCTGCTTGGCGTGGTCGCTGGAAGCAATGAGTGCGATGGCGTCAATCACGCGCCGGTCTGTCTCCGAGTGGGCTGCTGTGGCTTCAATCACGAGCCACCGATTAGGGTGGGTTTGCCTCAGTTCTTGCCAGTTCATTTTGCACCTCAGGTCCATTGTGACCCCAAGCGTGACGTTGACCAAATGTTGTCCAAACTGGTCGGCAATCTTGGGTTCTGGCGTGGCCTCGCGTGGACTAGAATCCATGCTCAACCATCCGACTTGACTGAGAAAGTTCAAAGAAGACGCCCGTCTACCAAAGTGCTTAGAAGCCGCTGAAAATCAGAATGAGGTTGCCAAAGATCCAGCTCCAATACCCAAGGTCGCCTGTACTTGAGCAAACATCTTACGGGCCACCCCATCATTGCTCGACCCATCCCTTGATCCGTTGGCGGGTGTCCGCTTGGCAACAACCATCGACAGCGCGTGGATGCCAAGGTCTGCAGCAGCAACCGATTGACTCGCATGACTCTGTCGCAAGGCTGGGTTTCGCTTGATGGACTCGCTGATGAACGCCCCTTGAAGCGTCTTGACTTCAGCCTGGGTCAGACCGCTCATGGCGCCAAAACCAACGAACGATTGCCAATATCGACCCACATCCAGGGCAGCTGGCGCCCCTGCCCTCATCCCTCCCATATCGATCATGGTGACCTTGTTGGCGACAGCGTAGTTACCAAGGTGGGCGTCGCCATGGATGACGGTGGCTGAGAGGTGTTCGGCCCGAAAGCGAGAGGACAGCTCATGCAATGCAGTGTTGACTTTGGCAGCTTCCGCGGTTGTGACGAGACCTGACTTCAAGACTCTGAACCAGTGCCGCTGCAACCTCTGTAGCTTCTCTTCTTTGAAGCGGCGAGTCACTACCTTGCCGGTGGCCATGGACAGATGCTGCTCGGCCATCGCACCTGCCACCTTACGAACGTCCTCGCTGAGTCTCTCCAGAGCGGCAGACCGCTCGTTTCCACGCCTGAGACGCCCAAGAGCTGCTAGCGAGTCTGCGACAAAGCGCCCTTTCGCGGCGCTCAAGAGAGCCACCCCTTGTTCAGAGCCCACCACGCTGGTGGTGGCTTGAACCTTGATCGTTTGCATCTCCTTGAGCCCGGCGCGGAGGATCTTGTCAACGGCTGCCATATCCAGTGAGACCTCTCCAGCATTGGGGTAGACTTTCACCACACCCTTCAGTGCTCCCCGTTTTGTGGCTGAAAAAACCTTCGCCCGGGACCGGCCACCAGTCAATTGCGTGATTTGCAACCCGGAAACGCCAAGTTCTCTGGAGGCAAAGACCGAGACCTCATGCTTCGTTGTATTGAGCAGTGGCCGCGATGGCGGCTTCTGGGCGAGCCATCCACAGCGAACAAGCTGGCCGGGTATGCGTGCCAGCGCCGTTGGAACCTTCCCAGGAACGCTACGCCTCGCTTGAGCAGGCTCCGAGAAGGCGAGAACCAAAAAGATCGTCAGAGCAATGGGCAGAGGGCAAAGCATGGTGGATGACCATGCAAAGCACAGGCCCACTAGGACCGCACCGCTTCGCTGAAGCGCGTTCGAGTATTTTCAGGCCTGTAGAGCTGCTTCTGGAGGAAGATGAGCAGGACAAGGGTGCTGATTCTCGTGGGGCTCGTCGAATTCGATTGACCATGGGAAAGAACGGCTAAGGAAGGACCTCGATGGGATTTCTATCTTGCAAAGGCATCCGATCGATCGCCGAGCTCACGAACCTCCAGAGGCTAGCCCTCACCTCGAGAACTCAGTCGTTGCTCTAGGGGTGACGCATCAGGAGCCTGCAGGAGTTCGGCGATCTGGCACTTCCGCAGCTTGCGGGCGGTGAGCCGGGGCAGTTCGCACAGTTGCCTCAGTTCTTGCCAGTTCATTTTGCACCTCAGGTCCATTGTGATCCCAAGCGCGACGTTGACCAAATGTTGTCCAAACTGGTCGGCAATCTTGGGTTCTGGCGCGGACTCGCGTGGACTAGAATCCACGCGGGAGGAACTTGATGCTGCCGTGGTGAAACGGATCGAGAGTGATTCTCGTCTCATCCCAGTGGTGATCGACAACTGCGAAATACCGGCGTCAGCTCGATGCGACAATCCAGACGCTGGCTACCGAACCCGAAAGCCGTGGCCAGGATCGCAGCCACGTCAAGAGTGGCTTACGATCGCTTCGACATGAGCAGTACCAGCAGCGTCAGAAAAAGGTGGCTCAGCAGTCAGCACCCCGGCTCAATCGCAAACAGAAGATCAAGCGCCTGGGAGCCACCTTGGCTCTGGCGACGTTGATGGGTGGGGCGCTGGCGACCATCGGCCCTGTGTATGGCGCTTTCGGGGCCGTGTCGACGATGTTGGCGAGCAAGGATGTCAACAGGCAAATCCTTGCGGATGCAGCGCGTGGCCTTGGCATAGCGAAAAAGAATAACGACGCTTCTTTGGCGCAAAAGAGCAAGCGGAGCAAAAGGGCGAAAGCAAAGAAGAAGCCGACCTCGGCTTTTCGGCGTTTCGCGCGGAGTGTGGCGCGGCCAGCTCGTGCTGTGGGGAGTGTCATCAAGGACAACGCCATTTTCTTGAATATCCCCATCGGACTCTCCCTCTTTGGCCTTGGTGTGCTGCAAAAGGATCCGATGCTGCTCTCGTCCGGGGCGACGTACTCAATGCTCGCTCTGAAGACCAGCGTCTACGCCCTCGTTGTGAGGGGCACCGAGACCTTTCTTCGCAGCGAGCTGCAATGGAAAGCTCCAGAGCGCCTCACCTACCCGGTGAGCAAGCTTCGCTCTATCAAGGAGCGCTTCGGTCTGCAGAAGAAACAGCGGGTGCCCCGCCACTAGCAGCGTGCTCTCACGGCCTCGTCGATGACTGGGACATCAGGCCGATCGGGACGTGCTCCGCGGCATCCGTGAGAATTGGAGCGGGATCTCATCCAAGAGGGGACGAATCCAGCTCTGTGCCCTCGCGTAGGTGGTCGAGGTACTCCTTGAACACCAAGGCTCGGTTCTTTTTGCGCTCATCGAGGGCGTGCAGGACCTTGGC
>JAFCZD010000058.1 GCA_019314525.1 Deltaproteobacteria bacterium | reverse complement strand
TTCAGCTTCCCCTTGGAGGGCTTGAGGGCGCCCACGAGCAGCTTGATCAGCGTGGACTTTCCTGCGCCGTTTGGGCCGAGCAGGCCGAGCACTCCTGGGGCGACCTTGACGTTGAGGTCGTTGATGCCCACGACCTTGCCATACCATTTGCAGAGCTTCTCTGCGCTGATCATCAGCGAGCGGGATGGTTTGTTCATGCCAGGTCCTCCACACGCGAGAGGCGTGACCAGAGGGTCCACACCGAGAGGCTGAGAATCGCGACAACCACACCCACGGGTAAGAGGATGTGTAGGTCGTAGCTGCGCTCGATTCCAAAGAGGCCCTGCCCGACCAGACGCAAGCAGGTGGGCAGTGAAAAGAGCGCCAAGAGAGGCATGTCTGCGCTGGCCGCGAGGCCTTCGCCAAGCACCCAGGGCATGAAGAAGATCGCTGACCAGCCCCCCTGAGCGTAGCCTGGTTTTCGGGTCAGGGCGGAGAGCGCGAGGGCGGGCAGCGTGAGCGAGAGCCCCATAACCACGGAGAAGAGCAGCGCGGAGAGCACGTAGGGCAGAAGCCCCAAGGCCTCCGCGCCATCTTTGGCCAGGCCGAGGCGCAACATCGCGAGGAGCAGGCCCGGAATGGCCACCACCAGGGTCACCAATACACCAGCGGCCACGAGCTTTGCCGCCGCATAATGACCGCGCGTAATGGGGCGCGCGAAATAGAATTGAAAGGCACCGCTGGCCACGTCTCCGGCCACCGCCGGCGCAGCCACAAGCAGGCTCATGGCGAAGGCAAACCAGAGCTGACACCAGTAAATCCCGTAATAGATCCAGTTTGTAGCATCATCAGCAGTTGCAGGGCCACCAGCGCCCATGATCATCATGCGCGCTTTGACCTTGAAGTAGAGGATCACCGCGCAGACCAGAAGTGGCAGCAGTCCGACGATCATCGTCGCCTTCACCAGGCCCGGCGCCCAGGCCAAGGCGAGGCTGCGCTTCGTGAGCAGCATTTGCCGCGCACGGGAGGCGAGGCGGTCGCCTTCATAGGGCTTATAGCCGAGATCGCGAATCGTCATGCCGCTTCCCCTTTCTTGAGCACTTCGAGGAAGGCTGTCTCGAGTGAGACACGCCGTGGGGCGAGATGGCGTATCTGCAGCGCGCCGGTGGTCGCCTCACGCAGGATCAGGCTTGTATCGGCGCCGTCTGGCAACCAGACGCCCAGGCGTTGCCCCTCACGGCTCACCTCGCAGCCCTTGGCACGGAGCAACACAGCGAGCTTCTCGGGATCTGCCTTGACCTCGACCTCATAGCCACCCGAGTTGGCCCCGCGCAGCTCGGCCATGGGGCCCGTGTATCGCAGCCGTCCCGCGTCGAGCACGACGATATCCTCACAGACGGCCTCTACATCGGGTAGCAGGTGTGACGAAAGGATGATCGAGCAGCCCCGTCGTTCGGGGAGTTGTGCGATCAGCGCCAACATTTCGTCCCGACCGCGGGGGTCGAGTCCATTGGTTGGTTCATCAAGGAGCAGGAGCTCTGGATCATGCACGATAGCCTGAGCCAGCTTGACGCGCTGCTTCTGCCCGGTGGAGTACGTCGTGACCTTGAGGTAGCGTTTATCATCGAGGCCCACATAGGAGAGCACGGAGTTGGCTCGTTCCCGGGCCTCCGCCGGGGGGAGGCCGCAGAGTTCGCCCGCGAACGTGCAGAGCTCTACGGCGTCAAGGCCAGGCACGAGGCTATCTCGCTCAGGCATGTATCCGACGCGCTCTCTCAGCGCGAGGGGCCGCGCCGCTGCGTCGAAGCCGAGCACTTCAACTTGACCCCGTGAGGGGGCGACCAGCCCAAGCAATATCTTGAAAAGCGTGGACTTACCGGCCCCATTCGGGCCCAAGAGTCCAACCTTTCCTTTCTTGAGCTGCAGGTCAATACTCTGCAGAGCCTCTACCGATCCATAACGTTTAGAGAGGTCAACGAGCCTAAGCATGATTCAGCACCAGGGTGAACCGTATGCCTTTCACTACCAACAAGGATCTACGGCAGCTTGACATCGGCCTTGGTTTTAGGTACCTGCTCGAAGTTCGAGCGGTTGCGCTCTCGCGTCCCTCGAGCAACACGCATCCTGCGCGACAGGCGTATACAAGGCTCTCTCCCAGGCTGTCAATGGTCCGGGAAGTGGGCAGGAGACGAATAGGTCATGGTTAAGTTGCGTTTGGCCCGAGCTGGTGGAAAGAAACAACCTGTCTATCGCATTGTGGCGACGGATTCCCGTAGCCCCCGCGATGGGCGTTTCATCGAGGCCATCGGTCAGTATAACCCAAACACCGCGCCCAAGGTTCTGACTTTCAAGGATGAACGTCTGGACTATTGGCTTGGCCAAGGGGCCCAGCCATCTGAGACTTTGGGTAAGCTGATCCTCAAATACCGTCGCGAGCAGCCGGTTAGCGTATAGCTCTGGCTGTCAAGCTGAGCCATCTCTAGCGGCCGTTCTTGCGGTCATTCTAGTTTGGGACTTTGCGCCAACGAGATGAAGAAACCCGTTGATTTTGCATTGGGATAGCTCACAATTCTAGAGTGGCGGTTCACCTCGTTCTCGCGGAGGTAGGCATGAGCAACGACAGCAACGGATCTACCATGAGAGAGTTGGTCGAGTACATGGCCAAGGCATTGGTTGACGAGCCAGACTCTGTCGTGGTTTCGGAGATCCGGGGCGAGCAGACCTCCGTAATCGAACTCAAAGTCGCGAAAGATGATCTGGGTAAGGTGATTGGCAAACAGGGACGCACCGCGCGGGCCATGCGAACCATCCTCAGCGCGGCCTCCACAAAGATCCGCAAACGTTCTGTGCTTGAGATCCTCGAGTAGCCACCTGACGGCGGCTCCTGAATTGACTGATGGCCAAGAACTCAATCCATGAGCTCGAGTTGGGCGTGGTGGTTCGAGCGCAGGGTTTGCATGGCGCGGTGGGCGTCAAGCTCTTTCACCCAGAGTCGAGCCTGGAAGAGCCCCCTCTCAATGCCTTTCGGCTGACAAAGGGTGAGGCTTCCTTCATTGTCTCACGGTTGATCTCACGTCGTGGCGAGCGGCTCGTGCTCGCTGTGGAAGGGGTGACGGATCGCGACGCGGCTGAGGCCCTGCGGGGCGCTAAGCTGCTCTTGGCGCGGGAAGCGCTCCCCTTGGCTCAAGACGAGTATCTCTATGTGGACCTTATCGGCTGCACGGCCAGCGAGGGTACCCACGAGCTGGGCAAGGTCGTACAGGTCTTCTCTGCTGGGGCGTCGGATGTCTTGGTGATTCGCGATGCCACGCATGAGTGGCTGATTCCCTTGGTGGAAGCCTGGGTGGGCGAGGTCGATATCCAGGCGCGTCGCATCATGCTCTTGGACGCCGACCAATGGGAAGGTCGCCCGATCTCTCCCAAGAGTCATGGGAGTAATGGAGCATGAAGTTTCATCTCGTCACCCTCTTTCCCGAGCTTTTCCAGTCGTTTCTGGAGACCGCCCTGCTAGGCAAGGCCGTCAAGCAGGGATTGATCGAGGTAGACTTCATCGACCCACGGGACTTCACGACGGACAAGCACCGCACCGTGGATGACACGCCTTATGGCGGTGGCGATGGCATGGTGCTCAAGCCTGAACCTTTTGTGGCGGCCATCGAATCGGTAGGTGGTGGGCCGCAGAGGGTGATGCTTAGTCCCCAAGGCGTGCCGCTCTCGCAGCGTCACCTGCGCCGTTTTGCCGAGCGTGATGAGGTCCTGCTCGTTTGTGGTCGTTATGAAGGCTTCGACGAGCGGATCCGTGCTGCGGTGGATGAAGAGATCTCACTCGGTGATTTTGTGCTCAACGGCGGTGAAGTGGCGGCG
Source organism: Deltaproteobacteria bacterium (assembly GCA_019314525.1). GTDB lineage: Bacteria > Myxococcota_A > Polyangia > JAFCZD01. The sequence goes on along the minus strand of JAFCZD010000058.1, from coordinate 13,536 downwards.
ATGGCGCTGATGGATGGCGTGGGCCGCTTGGTGGAGGGCGTCATTGGCAACGCCGCCAGTCTGGAGAGCGAATCTCACGCCGAGGCTTTGCTCGAATACCCCCAGTACACGCGTCCAGCGCTCTTCAGGGATCAACCGGTGCCGGAGGTGCTGCTCAGCGGCGACCATGGGCGTATCGCCCGTTGGAGACGGCAGCAGATGCTGTCGCGCACACGCCGTAAACGGCCAGACCTTTGGCAGCGCTATGTTCCAAGCGCTGAAGACCAGGTCCTGCTCAACGCCAGCGGCGCCAGCGACGAGAGCCAACAGGAGACGTCAGCATCCAAGGCGTATGTGGCCCTGATGCATCACCCTGTCTACGACCGTGAGGGCAGGGTGGTGACCACAGCGATCACCAACCTTGATATTCACGATATCGCCCGTTCCAGCCGGACCTATGGTCTTGGGGGTTATTTCATCGTCACACCCTTGTCGAGCCAACGCGATCTGGCCCAGCGGATCCTTGGGCACTGGCGTGACGGGCACGGTGCACGACAGCACGCAGAGCGTCGTGAGGCTCTGGCGCTGATTGACGTGGCCGAGGATCTGGCCCAGGTTATCCAGCAGATCGAAACGCGCGAGGGGCGGCGACCACGAGTGATCGCCACCAGCGCCCGCCCAGCACCCCACAAGCAGCTCCATTTTGATGAGATGCGAAATCTTCTCGATAAGGGAGAGCCTGTCCTGCTTCTTTTTGGTACGGGATGGGGGCTGACGCGTGAGATCCTCGCCGATGTGGACGGCATCTTGGCGCCGATCCGGGGCCCGACAGACTACAACCATCTTTCCGTTCGCAGCGCAGCTGCGATCATACTTGACAGATGCTTCGCCATGAGCGATTAGCATGTGTCTGCCTGTGCGGAACCATGCGTTATGCACGGCGTTCTATTTAAAATAGGCACATGTTTTCAAGTGCTTCCATAGATTGGAGAGCTAGATGAGCACCCCCCACCCAATCATCCAAGAGCTGGAGGCTCAAAGCCCCGCTCGTGATTTCCCCGAGTTTCGGGTAGGTGACACTGTGCGCGTTCATGTGCGCATCGTCGAGGGGCAGCGCGAGCGCGTTCAGGTCTTCGAGGGTGTGGTCATTCGACGCCGTCGTGGTGGTAACCGAGGCAGCTTCACCGTTCGCAAGGTCTCCTACAGTGTGGGCGTGGAGCGAACCTTTCCCTTCTTTTCACCACGCGTTGAAAAGATCGAGGTTGGCTCTCGTGGTCGTGTCCGGCGCAACCGCCTCTACTACTTGCGTCAGCGCACAGGCAAAGCTGCTCGTATTCGCGCGCGCATTGTGCGTGAGAAGAAGAAGGCCTAACCCGCCTCTCTTTCCTGCCTGCCACCCTTGTCTACCTCGAAGTCACCCCTTGTCTACTACCACCACTGAGTTGGGGAAGCGTGCTGAACAGCTCGCTACCGACTATCTGCGCGAGCATCACTACACGATCCTCGATCGCAACTATCGGATCCGCCAGGGGGAGATAGACATCATCGCCCTTCAGGGGGAGATCCTCTGCTTTGTGGAGGTGCGTAGCCGTCGCAATGCCTACTATGGGCACCCCCTCGAGACCGTGAATCTTCGCAAACAGCGGCGCTTGATCCGGGCTGCAGAACACTATCTCTATTGTCGGGGTTGGGAGGGAGCCGTACGTTTCGATGTGGTAGCTATCGTCTACGAGCCTACGCTTGAGATCGTTTGTGTAAAAAACGCCTTTGAGGGGAGCGGGTAGTTCTCAGCTATTGGAGTGGTGTCAGACGTCTGGAGACTAGATGTCTGGACACTGCGCGGATTTACCCGAGCACGCGTTGCCGAGTGGATCCACTTCTGGCGCATCGTCGTTGCAGACACAGAACCGGCAGCACTGCACTCCAGAGGTTGGGAGCGGCGTGCCAATGCGGCAAACAAAGCCAGTCTCGCAACCGGAGATCGCTTCATCAGGGCAGTCGCTATTCTCTTCGCAGGGAATGGTGCAACGCGGTCCGGCCGATGCGCTGAGGTAATGCACGCAAATTCGAGACTCACACTGCATTGACTGTAGGTCGAAGGAGGTCCCGCCCTCCTCATCCGGAATTGGACCCTCGCAGTGCACCCCGACGTCATCTTCAACGCAACCGGAGAGTGGCATCGCGAGCATCATGAACACCGCTGCTACAGCAACGTGGGCGCTCAGCAATCTCCTCATCTGCACAGGCTCCTTGTTCCGAATGATCATTGCCACGTTCTCAACATTGTGGCCCAGGGGGTTGTAAAGCGGCATTTTACACGTGCCCGTAAGCGCGTCAAGTAGTAGCGATGGGGTCGATCTGTCCGTGCTCCCGGGCCCTTGGTTTTGCTTGCGTGTGCAACGAGCGGGGTGTTACCTTCCCCGCGCCTGTTTTGCGTGTTTTGAGGCACGTGGGCGTCGTGCGTATTGGAAGAGTGTGTGCACGAGATATCTCGAAACGAATGAAGAGCGAGGGAGAAGCCAATGCTTCGACGACCTGTCCTGCTGACCTTTGCGGTGACCCTGCTGATGCTCCTGGCGACGGGTGCTGTCGCCCAGAAGAAAGCAGACTTTGAGTTTGCCCCCGAGACGATCGAGAAGAGCGGGCCGCCGACCAAGACGATGCAGAAGGCGCTCAAGCTCTATGAAAACAAGGACTATTACAGCGCTAGCATCGAGCTGCACAAGGTCATCGAAGGCGAGACCGGTGACAGCGCGGGCAACAAGCAACGGGCTGAGTTCTGGATGGGCAAGACCCTCTACCATCTGGGCTTCTTCTCGGCCGCCCTCTCCTATTTCGACAAGGTCGTCGCCACTGGCGCCTCCCACCGTTACTACAACGCGACGTTGAAATGGCTGGCTTCCCTTAGCCGTAAGCTCCCCGAGTCAGCTGGCATCCTCAAAAAGATCGGTAAATACGATCGTGCTCAGCTCGAGCAGCCAGCCCTAGCCAAGGTGCGTAATGAGCTTTTCTACCTTCTGGGCAGCTACCACTACCAAACGCGAAACTTCAAAGAAGCGATCAGCCTTTTTTCATCAGTGCCCGCTGACTCACCCTTCTATGCCCGCGCCAAGTTCATGGAAGGCATCACCCACGTTCGTACCTATCACGCCAAGCCAGCAGCGGCCGCCTTCAAGCAGCTCTTGCGCACCGCCGCCGAGGCCCCCGACACCGCCGAGATCAAGCGCTTCGAGCGTTTGGCCAAGCTCTCTCTCGCGCGGGTCTTCTACTCGGTGCGACAATTCCAGCTGAGCATCAAGTATTACGATCTTGTCCCGCAATCCTCTCCGGGTTGGCTGCAGTCTCTCTTCGAGGCCAGTTGGGCACACTTCCAGCGCAACAACTTCTCCAAGGCTCTGGGCAATATTCACACCCTCAATGCCCCCTACTTCGACTCACAGTTCTTCCCTGAGTCTCTGATCCTCAAGGCTGTGATCTACTTCCAAAACTGCCTCTATGACACCGCAGCCTCCTCCGTAAACGAGTTCTATGCACGCTACCCCGCGTTGAAGAAGGAACTCGCGACGATCCTCAAGCAACACAAAGATCCAGCTGAGTTCTATGATTACGCTATGAAGATCAAAAAGGGCCAAGCCTCCCTCAACCCTGAAGTGGCGCGTTACGCCAGCAGCGTTTTGGACGACAAGACCCTCCAGAAGACCTTTGAATTTGTCGAGGAGCTCGAGCGCGAGCTCAAGCTGGTCCAGGACGCCGATCCCGCCTGGAAGGCTACCGCCATCGCGGGTGTGGTGCTCACAGACTTGACCCTGCAGAAGTCCCTTGCCCAGAACGTCGCGGGGGAGCTGGCGCAACGCCGCCTCAAGCGCCTCGCGGATGAGCTCAATGAGCTGCAGAAGCAGGCCATCAAGGTCGAATACGAGATCATCAAGGGCCAAAAAGGCAAGATTGAGGCGAGCTTGCGCAAAGAGCAGAGCATCGCCGCGAAGAAGGCTCGTGGTACGGGCCGCATCACGCCAGATGATGAACACCATTTTTGGCCCTTCGACGGCCAATACTGGCGTGACGAGCTAGGTTATTATCGCGTCAAGATCAAGTCCCAGTGTGCTCGCTGAGTCTGCGATCTTGTACGCTATTTCTTCCTTACACCCTCACGGTGCGTTCTGTGCAGCGCGCTCGTGACATCATCGTGACAACCTTTTGCCTGGGGATGACACCTCTGTCACCTCCCTGGGCTAATAGATAAGAGCGTCAAATAGAAGAGGATGAGATGACACATCGGATTCAAAGACTGCTCGTGGGCTCCACCGTGTGTGCGTTTGTCGTTGGGCTTTCCCCCACAGCTGGGGCGGCGCGCTACAACAAGAGCGAAGTTCAGGTCAAGGCGACGGTTCAGAAGCACACGACCGTTGTGAAAAAGAAGGAGCCCAAACCCGAAGACCGTCGTCGTCGGCCCGCCATCTCTGGTGAGGCCTTTCGGGCGCAACTCCAGGCCAAGGTTTCACGCCTGACAGACGCGGCTATCAAGACCCTCAACCGGTTGATTCGCATCACTCCTGATGACGATCCGGAGAAACCCGACTTCTACTTTCGGCTCGCAGAGCATTACCGAGACAAGAAGTTGCAATACAACTTCCGCGCTCGCGAACTCGACGAGCAGGTCTTCTCCATCACCGATGGCGCCAAAAAGCAGCGGCTCAAGCAGCGCCAGGGCCTCTACGAGAAATACGAAAAGCAGTGGATGGTGGGCGCTATCAAGCTCTACTTGAACATCGCCCAGAAGCCCCAGTATGAGAAATACAAGCGCATGGATCAGGTGCTCTACAACGTCGCTGACATGCTGAATCAAGCCAAGCGTCGTGATAAAGCGCTGATTTTCTTCAGGAAGTTGATCAAGAATTATCCTCAGAGCAAGTATATCCCCGACGCCTACCTCTCCTTTGCCGAGTACTACTTCAACAACAACCAAATTCCGAAGGCTCTCACGCTCTACCAACGCGTGGGCAAATATCCGAAGTCGCCAATCTATGGCTACTCGGTCTACAAGCAGGGGTGGTGCTGGCTGAACCTGCAGAACCCACGCAAGGCCCTAGAAAAGTTCGTCACCGTGATCCGCGATGTCAAAAAGTGGGGTGGCACCAAAAAGGGAAAGATCATCCTCATCAAAGAGGCCAAAAAGGACGCAGTTCGCGCCTACGCCCAGATGGGTGCCCCCGACCGGGCCTGGAATTTCTTCAAACGCATCGGCGGCAGCTACGCCATGACCATGCTCGAGCGTCTCGCGTTCATTTATTATGATCAGGGTAAGTTCGACTTCTCGGTGCAGGTCTTCAAGAAGTTGATGGCGCTCTCGCCCAAGAGCCCGAAGCTCTGCAAGTGGCAGTATCGGGTGATGCGCGCGACCCTCTCCGGCAAGAATAAGCGCGATCATGTGCGTGAGTCCCAGCGCTTGGCTGCTGTTTTTCAGCTGGCGAAGAAGCGTGGTGGGCTCAAGCGCTCCATGTTGGCAGAGTGTCGCTCCAACGCCTCGGGTGTGCTGCGGGAGTTGGCGACCACGTGGCATCGAGAGGCCCAGAAAACGCAGAACAATGACACTTATGCCCTCGCCCAATATGTCTATAAGGAGTACCTGAAAAACTTCCCCAACGAGCCTGACGCCTACCAGATGTCCTTCTATTACGCTGAGCTGCTCTTCAAGCTCGAGCGCTGGAGCAGCGCTGCTGCCGCTTACACCAAAGTGGTGAAGATGAAGGGTGGCGGAAAGTACCTAAAAGAGGCTGCATACGCCGCCGTGATCTCCTGGAAGAACGCGCTCAACGTTGACGAAGAGGTCAGCGAGAGGAACCGCCGCAAGACCAAGGTCAAGCCAGAAGACAAGTTCAAGGCCAAGACCATCGGCCGCCAGCAACAACGTATGATGGCCGCCTTTGACACCTACCTCAAGTACGTGCCCCAGGCCAAAGAGCGCGTGACGATCATGTATCGTAAGGCACGCATCTATTACGAGAACAACCACTTCGACAAGGCCATCAAGATCTTCTCTTACGTGGCGATGAAATACCCGCGCCACCGCCTGGCGCTCTATTCCGGCAATCTGCTGTTGGACTCCTTGAACATCCTCAAACGCTATGAAGAACTCGAGCACTGGGTCTACAAATTCCTCGGCAACAAGGCGCTCATGCGCGACGAGGAGCTGAAGAAGAGCTGTGAAGTCATCAAGCGTGGTATCGCTCGCAAGAAGCTCGAGCAGTACCAGGAGAAGGGCCGCTATCGTGAGTGCGGTGAGGGTTACGCCAAGCTGGCCAACGAGTACCCCAACGATCCCAAATGGGCTGAGCTCGCCTACAATGCCGCTCATTGTTTCGAGGCCGCCAGGCTCATCGGTCAGGCCATCGCCATCCGTGACGCGCTGATCAAGGTCAAGCCCAAGGATCCGCTGGCGCTTAAGGCGCTCTACCAAGTGGGTGGTAACTACCACGCCCTGGCATGGTACAGCCGGGCCGCTGAATACTATGAGCGCTTCGCCAAGCAGTTCCCTGGCGAAAAAGAGGCGCCTATCGCCTTGCAGGACGCCATCATCTTCCGCCTTGGCCGAGCCGAATACGACAAGGCCGTGGACAACGTCAAGTTCTTCGCCAAGACCTACGGCAAGCGGGCAAAGTATCGTAACCGATCAGCCAAGGCGGTCTTCTCGCTGGGCATGATCTACGAGCAGAAGAACGACAAAGAGTCGATCATCAAATTCTACCAGAACTACCTCAGGAAATGGGGCCGCTATGGAGGCACCGATCGGCAAATCCTTGGCCATGTGAAGATCGCCCGCGCCTATTGGAAGCTCTCCTGTCCGGTTAGGGGCGTCAACGGCGCTTGCATCAAGCAGCAGCGCGTCCGCTCCAAACGAAAGATCAAGAAACGTCGGCGTGGCAAGAAGCGTAGGCGCAGGGCTCTTGAGTTGAAGACCCAGTGTGGCCCCGAGACCAAAACCAAGATTACGGTCTTCAAGCGCAACCCTGCCAAGGCGCGCAAAGCCATCAAGCACTTCAAGGCAGCCCTGCGCCTCTCGCGTCGCGCCAAGGTCAAAGGTGGGAGCAAAGAAGAGATCGCCCGTCGCAAGCAAGCGATGAAAATGGCTGTTGCCGAGGCCAAATTCCACGAAGCCGAACGCCTCTTCGAGCGCTTCTTGGAGGTGAAGTTTCCCACCGGTCTCGATTTTTCGAAGAGCAAACGCAACAAGAAGAAGTTGAAGAAGTCCCTCAAGAGGTTTGCCAAGTACCTCACCAACAAGGGCAAGCTGCTCAATAACACACGTCTGATCTACCAGGATGTGATCAAGATGAAGCAAGCCCACTGGGCCATCGCCGGTGCGGCACGCATTGGTCAGCTCTATCAGCAGTTTGCCGATGCACTCTACACGGCATCAGTGCCCAAGACTGAGGTGCCCAAGGCGTTGCGTACGCGTGATCAGCGTGAGGAATACCTGCTGACCTTCACGGACGCCTATTGTGATGCGTTGCAGGACAAGGCGCGTCCTGCAGAGAACAAGGCCGTGCAGGGGCTGACCTTTTGCCTCAACAAGTCGACGGAGCTTTCCTGGTATAACACGTGGTCCGGCCTCTGTGAGCGGGAGCTGAACCAGATCAAACCGGCACAATTTCCGCTAGCGACCGAGATTCGGGCCAAGCCTGGTTACTTGACGGTCCGCCCCGCCGCGGCCGCCTTGCAGACCGAGATCAAGTAGAGGAGCGAGCGATGAAAGCCAACGCATTCCAGCAGCTCAACGTGATAGTGGCTACCGCCGCGCTCCTCGCAGCTTGTACACCACAGAAGACAGACACAAAAAACGCCAAGGACGTGAAATCCCAAGAGAACGCCATAGGAGGTCTCACTGATAGTATCGTGCCCCCTGCGGCTCCCAAGCGGAAGATCTCTGAAAATGCCAAGGTCGACTTCAAGAAGTTGACCAAGCAATACGAGGCAGCAACCAAAGGTAAGACGCTCGATCTTTCGACATGTGAGAGCTTGGCCAGCAGCTTTGGCGATCTTTACGCCGATCATCCCAAGGTGATAGAGGCCAAGTTTAACCAAGGTGCGCTTCTTTTTGAGTGTGGCAAGCTGAAAGAGGCTGAGGCTGTTTTCCGCGACATCATCGCCAAGCAGCCGAACTATGGGCCTGCGCTCAACGACCTTGGAGTCATGGCGCTCGCTCGTGGGCAACATGGTGCTGCACACGACTTTTTCCGTAAGGCAGCTCGGGCAAAAAACTCCGCAGGTTACGCCAACGTTGGCATGCTAGCGCGCAATAGCGCGCTGCGCGGTGACATCAACACGCTAATCAAAGCGCGTAACAACGTCTTCCGCGCGCTAGCCGTAGACTCCCGTAATATTAATGCTTACGAGACCTTGGCGACCATTATCTATGATCACGCCAAGACGAAAGCGAAGCTCGAGCTCGCGCGATTGATCGCTGTACAGGCCATTGAGCGGGAGCCCACCCACGCGCCTCTCTACAACCTCCTGGGCCTGATCCTCCTCAAGCAGAACGAGGTGACACGGGCCCTGAAACAGTTCCGCAAGGCTGTCTCCTTTGACAACACGCTACGCGACGCGCACATGAACATTGGTGCCATCACCTTGAGTTTCCGTGATTATCGTGCGGCAGGGCAGGCGTTTGAGACCGTGCTCAAGGCGAGCCCAAACAAAGCCATGAAGGTCGACGCCACCATAGGGCTCGGTGTCGCGCTGCGCGGTCAGCGCAAATTCAAAGAGGCGATGGCCAAATATCAGGTGGCTCAGGGCCTCCAGCCACAGAACGACTCGATCGCCTACAACATGGGCATCCTGGTGCAAGATTACCTTTTCGACGCCAGCAACCCCGCCACAGCCATCGAGCAGCTGCAGAAGGCCTTGCGCTTCTTGGAGCGCTACGTCCACGGTTCCCATCGCCTGCGCAGGAGAGACGCAAAACGACGCATCAAGAACATCAAAGAGATGATCCCCATGCTTCGTGAACAGCAGAAGATGATGGCGGAGATGCAAAAGCAACAGGGCGGTAAATAGGCTAAACTAAGAACCTGTCATTGATGACAGGGATCTAGACATCCGCAGCGCCTGGGGTGCACGCTTTCGGAAAAATAGCATTTCCGGAAAAAAGCTGGGAACCCTGGGGGCGTGTGGTTGTCAAACCACGCATCTCAGGTGAGAATGCACCACCGATGGCGTGAAGGAGACAGAGCATGCGCAGGATCTTGGCTTCAGTAGTTTTCGCGAGCTTTCTCATGGCTGGTGGCGCGCCGGCTTTGGCCCAGAAGGGGCCACAGGTAGAGTACAAGAAGAAGACCGTTTACGATTTTGACGACGATTTGGTCGAGGGTGAACTCCAGCGGCCGGACGGTGAATACATCGATACACGTAACAAAGCCAAGCATTCGAGCTTAATCAAGATCCGGGAGAATTTTATCCCGGAGATGCTGAAATCAGCTGAAGATATCTAGCGTTAAGCGTTTTCTTAACGCCCGCTAGGTCGTTTGCTAAAGGCACACAAACCAAGCCCGGATTGATGCCGGGCCGAGGATGCTGCAATGTCAGCGAAAATCTCGTTTACTTTCAAAGTCTACCCCCCCCAGGGCGAGCCGCAGACCCATGTCGTCGAGTGTGATGTTCCCGGGGTGGTGAAGATCGGTAAGCTCGAGTCTTCACATCTGCGCATCGAGGACGAAGATGTCTCTCGTATGCACGCAGTGGTCGAGGTCTTGGAGGCGGGCGAGGTTCATATCATCGATCTTGGTAGTGCCCACGGTACAATGGTCAACGGTGAGAAGATTGATAGCAAGGCCGCGCTCAAGGATGGCACACAGTTAACCTTGGGCAAGACGCGGGTTGAGGTGGGCATCGCGGGGGTGGCTCCGGTGGGGCAGCCGGTAATCCCAGCGCCAGTGCCGGGAGCGGCGCCAGCACCACCCTTTGCTGCTCCTGCAGCGCTAGCACCCGTCGTTGCAGCACCCGTTGTGGCAGCACCCGCGCCACCCATTCCTGGTTTGCATGTGGCGCCCCCGTCGGTTGGCGTGCCATTACCTGCAGGGCTCCCGGTAGGCCTCCCGCCTGGGATGATGCCACAGCAAGCTGCTCCTCAAGCCCAAGCTTACGTTCCCATGGCAGATCCTTCACTGGATATGCAGGATGGATCGCGAGCCATCGAGGTCACGGCTCTCTTTGGTGATTCGGTGGTCGGCGTCCGTCATCTCAGCAAGCCCAATGGCGGCAAGGTGTCTCCAATCACCTATGCCATCATCGCTATGGGCGTTGCCGCGATGCTCGTGGGGATCTTCCTCGGGTTCTTCATGGCGCAGGGTGGGTTTGGTGGGTTCCTCGATGCCATAGGTATTGGCGTCATCGTTTATGGCATACTCCGCTTTTTTGACGAGAAACGCTCACCCCACTACACAGTGGGTGAGTCCATCGAGTCAGACCTCCACATTTCACACCCTGCTGTTACGGCGGGTGCTTTTCCGTTGGTAGAGTCAGATGGGCAGCAATACGCGCTCGTCTATACGACCGGAATGAGTGGTGATGTCACCGTGGGTGCTGAACGCACGTTGATCACGGATCTTGCCACCTCGGGGCGCGCCCAGAAGGCGGGCCAGCAAGACGCTTACGCCTACACGATCCCGCAGGATGCTCGCGTCAAGCTCAACTTCGGTGAGCATGCTTTCTTGATCAACTCTGTGGCTCCCGCGCGACGTGTGGTTGCTCCCTTCCTCTCAGCGGTGAACTGGTCGGCCCAGGTCTCCAACGGGATCTCTTTTGCAGCGCATGCGTTGCTGCTCTTCTTGGTCTTCGCGATCCCACCAGATGCCAAGGCGCTTTCTCTTGATCTCTTCAATACGGACAACAAGTTTGTGAAATACCTCGTGAAGCCTCCAGAGCAAAAGGAGGAAGAGGTGCCCGAGTGGTTGAAAAAGAAGGGGCCAGACAAGGCAGGTGGTAAGGGCCAGAAGCACAAGGGCGAAGAAGGCAAGATGGGCAAGAAGACGTCCAAGAAGAAGACTGGGCTCTATGGCCTAAAGGGGCCGAAGAACAACCCGGATCCTCATCTTGCCAAGCGTTTGGCTGAGAATGCCGCCAAGGATGCAGGTGTGCTGGGTCTGCTCAAGTCCTCTCAGGGCAGTCACCTGGCGTCGATCTTTGGCCGCGACTCGGCCCTCGGCAGTGACGCCGAGGACGCTCTGGGCGGTCTCATCGGGGACAGCGTGGGCGAGTCATATGGTCTGGGTGGCCTCGGCGTCTCCGGGAGCGGTCGTGGCGGCGGTGGTACGGGTGAAGGCACCATCGGGCTTGGGACCCTTGGCACCATCGGTAAGGGCGGCGGCGGCGGATCTGGGGCTGGATATGGACGTGGGGCTGGACGTCTTGGTGGACGTCGGGCACGGGCGCCGAAGGTCATCGCAGGGCGGGCGCAGGTTCGTGGTGCGTTGGACAAGGAGATTATCCGTCGCATTATTCGCCGCCACATCAACGAGGTGAAATACTGTTACCAGAAGGAGTTGGCGAGTAACGAGAAGTTGGGCGGTCGTGTCATCATCCAATTTACGATCTCTCCCACAGGTCAGGTTGTGGTTTCAAAGGTGCAACAATCCACCCTCAAGAACCAAAAGGTCGAGACCTGTATCGCTCGCGCCGTACGGCGTTGGCTCTTCCCGAAGCCGAAGGGCGGGGGTATCGTCATCGTCTCCTACCCCTTCGTCCTGCGCACCGCGGGAGGCTGACCAGCTGCGTTAGTCGTCGCTCGCTTACTGAAGGTAAGCGTCGCTCCTCCTGCCTTGCTGGTCCCCTTTCCACTTCATTGGTCGTCGCTCGCTTACTGAAGGTAAGCGTCGCTCCTCCTGCCTTGCTGGTCCCCTTTCCACTTCATTGGTCGTTTCGTTCACAGCGGTGAAGGCTCCGCCCACCGCTGGTCGTTTCGTTCACAGCGGTGAAGGCTCCGCCCACCGCTGGTCGTTTCGTTCACAGCGGTGAAGGCTCCGCCCACCGCTGAGTTTTGCTCGCTTACCTTCAATAAGCGTTGATTCCTTGACAGCGTCAGGGGCTTCGCCTGCTGTTGAGTTTCGCCGGTTCCGAGTACATTTCGCTCGTTGACGCGATTAATCTCGTGAGTTTTTGACAAACAGGTCGGGAGTTTGGTTCAATTCGCTTTAGCATGGAGGAGATTCCCGTGACGCATCTACACACTCGCGAACGGTCTTGGCGTCGACTTGCTGTGGTCGTGCTACTTTTCACGATTCCCGCTTGTTCACGTATTACCTGCAGTCAGAAACGCCATCGCGCCATTGAGTTTATGAACAAGGGTGTGCAGGCCTACACACAGGGGTTGCATGAAGTTGCATTGCGGCACCTCAAGCGTGCAGTGCAGGAAGATGACACCTATGTCACAGCCCACTACAACCTGGGCAAAGTTTACCAGGAGAAGGGCCGCTGGGAGGATGCTTCCCGTGAGTTGGCGCGTGTGACGTCCATGGAGACCAAGAACGCTACTGCTCACTATGACCTCGGCGTTTGCTACCAACACCTACAACGCAACGATCTCGCACGGACATCTTACAACAAGGCCCTTGGTCTCAACCCCAAGCTCTATGTGGCGCACTACCGCCTTGGCACCGTCGCGGAGGCAGAGGATAAACCGCGTGATGCGGACAGGCACTACCGCCAGGTGATTCAGATCAACGCTCGTTTCATCAAACCCTTCGTTAAGCTCGGGTTGCTCTACCTCAACCATGATTATCCGGAGGCAGCTCTTCGGGTGATGGAGAGCGCGGTGGCGAACAACACCAGCAGCGGGGAAGCCTACAACGCCTTGGGTGTGGCCCATCAGATGCTCAAACAATACGAGAAGGCAGCGAGCGCGTTCAAGAAGGCTGTGGAGCTGCAGCCTAAACTCTATGATGCGCTCTACAACCTTGGCATGGCCCTGGCTGAAGCGGGCAAGCAGAAGCAGGCCGAAACGGCCCTTCGCAAATTCATCCAACTGGCCTCCTCGAAAAAGGATATCGATCAGGAGTTTGTCAATGCTGCTCGGGACAAGATCTCTGAACTCGGGAGCCAGGAGACCGGGGGGGGGGCCGCCGGCCTACCCGAGAAAATTGCTTCACCTCCGGCAAAGTAGTGGGTAGCTGAGTCATGGCATGGTCGGGCGGTTCCGGGGGAAACACGGTGGTCTACCGAGGCCTGATATGGGCTGTTATAGGGGCCTGCTAATGCTTTGATCTGCCGATCGCTCCTGTGCTATAAACGACACGCTTCGTTGGGTTTTTTTCTTAATAAGTACGCGCAGTCAGCATCGAACGCTGCGTTACTGGGGTGAGGTGAGCTGATCACCTCGCCCAGGCATATCGTCGGTTGCGCCATGCGAGCGCAGTAGTCCCTATCGACGGAAGGGTCCAAATGGGACCGAGCCGGTACGAGGAGACCATGAACGAGATCAAGCAGCGCCTCAAGAGCTCAGACAACTGGTTGAACATCATCGATGAGCTCGAAGTCGAAGTCGACAGTCTGACCGATCGCGAAGAG
>JAFCZD010000334.1 GCA_019314525.1 Deltaproteobacteria bacterium | reverse complement strand
CCATCACCCCTCGTCGCTCTCCTCAAGCTCCCACTGCGCGCCCTTGCGAGCGAGGAAGTAGCAGGCCACTCCCAGCAGGACAAAGGCGACAAGGCTCATCATCTGTCCCTGGAAGCCCTGGTACCAGGCTTGGGCCTGATGCTCGAGCATCAGCGATCCAGCGTTGTTGAGCACCTGGGCGCCGCTGGCGTCGGTCTTGAAGAAGAACTTCACGCCCGCGGAGAGGTGGCGGATAGGCGCGCCCACCTCGGGCAGGCGCAGCACCGCCGCAACAATGCCGATGATGGCGGCCCCCGCCATCACCCCAGAGGCGATCAAGGTGCCCTGCTCCCGTCGTGTATTGCGAATCTCTTCCGTCTTACCGCTGCGTGAGACGATCCAGGAGGTGAAGCCACCAGCGAGCTGTGCGAGGGTGATGGGGATGGGCAGGTACATGCCGAGAGCGAAGGCCAACATCGGGATGCCCGCCATATAGAGCATGATGGCGATGACGCCGCCGAGGACGTAGAGCAAGATCGGCTGCTCGCCGCTGGTCATCAAGCCCTTGATGATCGCAGCGAGCATATTGGCCTGGGGCGCCGGAAGCACCTCGGTGTTGGAGACCCACTGCCCTTGCGCGTTCTGCACCAAGAAATGGTAGCTGGAGTCCATGATGGGGATCACCAAGGCCACGGTCAAAGAAGCCAAGACGATGCCAGCGAACTTCCAGATCTGCTGGTTACGAGGCGTCGAGCCGATCCAGTAGCCGATCTTAAAATCTGAGATCAGCGCCCCCGAGGTGGAGAGCGCCGTGCAGACGGCCGTGCCGATGACCAGCGCGATGAACATGCCCGCTGGGCCCGAGAGGCCCACCGCCGCCATGATCGCAGCGGCGATAACCAAGGTGATCAGGGTCATGCCCGACACGGGGTTGACGCCCACGATGGCGATGGCCTGGGCAGCGACAGGCGTGAAGAGGAAGGAGATCACAAAGCCCACCACCATGCCGATGCCCGCGTACTTCGCTGCCTCTGCCGGTGAAAACCCACCCTTGGAGACAGACACGACGTAGAAGAGCGCGCCCATGGCCAGGGCTGAAACGAGCTCGATCAAGAGCACCGTCTTGGGGTTCATGTCGAGATCCGTGCGCTCCTTCTTCGGCTCACCATCGCTCTTCTTGCTGAAGCCCTTGAAGCCGAGGGAGACAGACCCGACGATAATCTTGCCCATGCGCAACAAGCCGATGACGCCGCTGACGGCGATGGCGCCGATGCCAATGGGTTTGACGAAGGCGCTGAAGATCGCGCTGGCGTTCATACTGGAAATATCATAGGTGACGCCAGCGTAGGTGAAATCACCCGTCTGCGAGCCGAAGAGATAGATTAGCGGCACCATGATCACGTAGGCCAACACAGACCCCGAAGCGATGATCGCGGCGTAGCGCAGGCCGATGATGTAGCCGAGCCCGAAGAGCGCGCCCAGCCCGTGCATCTTGAGCTCGATGCGCAGCTCAGCCAACTTGGTACCCCAACCACCGAGCAGCTGAGTGGTGCTCATCACTGGGTTCCAGGCGTGCACCGCCTCCACCATGAAATCGTAGAAGGCGCCGAGACCAATGGACGCCATCAGCACCTTACCTGCGCCCTTGCCCGCGCTCTCACCGGAGACGACGATCTCGTTGACGGCGGTGGCCTCAGGGAAGGGCAGATCGCCGTGCAGGTCGCGCACGAAGTAGGAGCGAATGGGGATGATCAGCACCACGCCGAGGAAACCACCGATGGTGGTGGCCAAGAAGATATGCCACCAGACGGGCTGGAGCTGATTGATATAGAGCGCGGGGATGACAAAAGCTGCACCGGCCGCCACAACCCCAGAGGCCTGGCCGATGGACTGCACCATCACGTTTTCCAAGATGGTGCTTTTTTTGCGACGCATCTTGCCAAAGAAGATCGCCATCACGGCGATGGGGATCGCCGCCTCGATGCCGCTTCCGGCCTTGAGGGCGATATAGATGCAGGCCGCAGACCAGAGCACCACCATCAGCAGCCCGAGCACCACAGACCAGCGGGTGACCTCTGCCCGTGGGTCTCCAGCCCCCACGATGGGTTGGTAGGTCTCGCCTTCTCTGAGTTTGGTATAAGCGTTAGCAGGCAGAAGCTTGGTGCGCTTGCCGCTCCCGGAATCTCCCATGGTACGTCCCTCGCTACGGATTGGAGCAAATGCCGCGGCGCGTCGCGCCGCTAAGAGGCTCCATCTGTACAGCATCCAAAAGCTT
This sequence comes from Deltaproteobacteria bacterium, assembly GCA_019314525.1. GTDB lineage: Bacteria > Myxococcota_A > Polyangia > JAFCZD01. Next base: position 4,184 of record JAFCZD010000334.1, on the reverse strand, counting down.
TGGGAAAGGCTAGAGAAAGAGCGGAAGAGTGAGCGGCGGGCAGTGGAGCGAGCAGCCCGAAACCCGCGAGATCTTGGGACTTAGGAGGCCTCTGGCCTACGCGAGGGCCTTCTTCTTGCTCTTGGCGCCAACCACAGCGCCGCCAATGCCCGCCACCAGCGTCTCTACCAATACCAAGACGGCGACAAAGATACCCATGAGCGAGCCCACAGCACCCATGGCTGCTCCGGCTGCGACTTTCGCTTGGGCGGTTCCACCGGCGGCGGCGGCAGCAGCACCTGTAGCACCTGAAATCACCATTTTGATCACGATGAAATAACCAATGGCCGTCAAAACCGATGCAAAGATCATCGCGCCAATGGCCTTGCCCTTGCCAGCGTCGGTCAAGAAGCTGGAGAGGAACCCACCCAAGGCAAACACACCGAAAAAGACCGCAGCTGAAACCTTGGTTCCGAGCCCAGAGGTCGCCCAACCGGTGGCTACTGAAAGCAGAGCGGTTCCAAGGGCAAAGAGCCAAACCATATTACTATTCATCTTGCCAGACTTGTCGGACATACGAACAACCTCCGTTGTCTTGTGTTGTGGTGAAGCAGAAAGACTTACGGAGGTGGCAGAGGATTCTTCCGGGAATAAACGTTCACGGCGTAAGTCGCGAACCCAAAGAAACGAGAGATGACGGCAAAGCAATGCCAAGGAACCGGTCAGAAACCCGCCCTCACAGCTTCTGGGGTGGGTTCTGAACGGTTCATGCCGAGAAGGCCTAGAGCCCCCTCAGCCGCAGCCCCCAGAGAGCGTCTTCTTGCTGATGAGCTTGACCTTCTTTGTGAAAGCCCGCTTGGGCACATGGTGGGGGTCGGGGTTGGACGCGGGGTGATGCTGTCCAAGGGCGAGGGCGAAGGAAAAGCCAAGGGCGCCTTTTGGAACGGTCTTGAGTTTCTTGGGCCCAGCCTCTCCCGCTTGCGTAGACCCATGGCCATGGCCGTGCTCGCTCGCCTTCCCATAGGCCATGAGCCAGTTGTTCAAGCCACCTTCGAGCAAATAGACATTGGTGGCGCCAAGGGCGATGAGCCGCTTCCACCCCACGAGAGCCTGGGTCTCGTCATTATCCACCACCACGATCACGCCGTTGGCGGGCATCGCCTTGATGCGCTCTTTCTGGCTCGCAATGGTGTCAAGGTCCACACGCTCCGCTCCCCGGAGATGAAAGACATTCCAATCAGACTCCTTGCGGCTATCGAAGATACGCAAGGCAACGAGGTTGTCGTTCATCAAACCCAGAAGCTCTGCAGGGTCGAGGTGCACCGCGCGTTCTTTGAGCGTCTTCTGATATTTGGCGCTCATATGCTCGTACTTCTGATCCAATGTGGGTTGACCGAGGATGATGGTCAGCACGGCCGCCCCCACGAGGGCCAGCGCCCCAGCCCCCTGCAAGCGCATATTGGAGCTCTCCTTGGGCTTGTAGAGGGCCGTGCGCAGAGCAGAAAACCCCGCGAACATCGCCAGGGCCATCAGCACCACCAGGAGCAGCGTGACGCCATAGCTCAAGCCGAAGAGCTCGGGAAGGGTGAAGCGACCAAGATCTCCCGAGGTGAGCCACCACTCCCCCAAAGAGCCCACGCTCTCGCCGAAGGCGAAGATCCCAATGGAGACGCCCAGCACGAAGAACATGCCGTCGATCTTGCCGGTAGCCATGCTCACCAGCGATGTGCCTGGGCAATAGCCGCCCACGATGAAGCCCACGCCCATCACCACACCGCCAATGATGCCTGGGCCGAGGTGGGTTGGGTTGACGAAGATACCGTCCAGGTTGAGCAAGCCCAACGAGCTCGCCAAGCCAATGAGCACAGCGGCGACGATGATCGAAGTGAACATCACCTTCAAAACCGTCAGGTCGGTGAAATAGAACTGGCCAGCGAGCTTTCGCGAATCGCCGAAGCCTGCGGCCTCCAAGATGAAGCCAAAGAGAAAACCGATCACCAAGCTAACGACGAGGACGCCACCGTGACCGACACTTGCTGTGAGATCTAAAGGTCCCATCATGACCCCCTAACGCCAAAGCCGGCGGACAAATATCGCCACCACATAGCCACCGAAAAAGATGGCGAAGAGAAACGCCCAGCTTCCCACCGAGAGGGTGGCGCCACCCGAGAGCCCCTGCCCTGAGGTGCAGCCACGCGCGAGCCGCGCGCCATAACCCATGATAATTCCGCCGGCGAGAGCAAAGAGCCAGCGTGCCTTGGGGCTAATGCGCGGCCCCTTGAAGGTCTCGAACCTCGCGCGGCGATAGATCAGGCCAGAGGCCAACCCACCAAGCACGGTGCCAAGGACCGCAAAGACAATCCAGGAGTCCAGTGGATTTCTATCACCACCAGCCATGCTCGCCAGGTAGAGCGTGCGGTTGACGTGCTCTGGGGCGAAGAGGTCTTCGAAGAAGACGATCAAACGGCCGACGCCTCCTGAGGCCCCCAAACCGTGAGTCGTGATGAAGAACGCCAAAAAGAGCAGGACCCCCAGCAACGTCCCAGCGACATAGGGGTTCCAAAACTTCGCGCCTTCTTTGGCACCTTGTTCAGCGGCGGTCACCTCTGCGCTGCTCATTTGGCGCTCCCCTTCTTGGTCTGGCTGTGAAGAAGACCCACAGTGCTGACCTGCATGCGCCACGTCATGCCTGACATCTTCCCTGGCATCGTCCGCGTGAAATCCTTGGTGGGCCGAGGCTCGACTCCCCCTGGCAAATAGCTCGCCAAGGAAATACTCGTCGGCCCCTTCTTGCTCTCATGACAGCGTGAGCAATCCTTCGGGTTTGGTGCGCGCTGCACGCCGTGATGCACGGCATAGGCGCGCACTTCAGCGCTGATCTTTGGACCCTTCACACCCACGGCCTCAAGGCGCTTGGTGATGAACGCCGCCTTCTCGGGTGAGTCGAGGCGCAGCTCCTGCTGAGAGAGCGTCTTATCGGCGTTTGTGTCAAAGGCCGCGATCAACTCAGCGCGGTACACACCACCGCTGAAGAGCGCCTGCTTCAGGAGCTTGCGGGGCACGCTCTTTCCACCAGCGTCTACCCAGCGCCACGTGCTGAGGATATTGTGTGGCGCGAGCTTCTTGGTGTTTCCAACAGAGACAACGCCCAAAACGGGCTTGGTGGCTGAAATATGAGCGAGGGGGCTGTCAATGACGCCACCTTTGACGCCGCGCCAAACCACCAGCGGTGAGCCATCAGCACGCAGCATGGTGTAGTCCAGCTGCTTCGCCGCCCCGAGCTGCAGCCGAGGAATGTGGCAAGCCTCACAGGTGAGCACCGCCAGATGCCGCTGCTTTTCCTTCATGTCCTTGTGCAGGTTGGTCACGTCGTGACAGCTGCGGCAGCTGCCCTTGGCCCCCTGAGAGGCGACGACCTTCTTGCCCTCGAGCTGCGTTGGGCGCTTGGTGTTTTCATGGCAGTCAGTGCAGGTCAACATGCGCTCCGCGTGCACATCCCAGGGTGTGGCGCGGCGATCTCGCTGCGCGATGTTTAGCGCCGAACGACGAATCTGCGTGCCGGCGAAGACCTGCCCCGTGGTGAGGGTCATCCACGACTGCGCACCAAGGTGTGCGCGAAAGGGAGCTCGATCGTTTTGCGCCTGTCCGGCCCCATGACAGCCTGTGCAGCTCGCGGTTCCCGCACGCCCAAGCTTCAAGGTGACATCGCCCTCATCGCCAAAGGCGGCGCGGTTGTAGGTATATTGCTTGCCATCGAAGCTGACGAGCTTCGTGCCCAAGAGAGTGGCCGTCTGGGCCCACGCGCTCTGGCTAGCGAGGGCCACGCTGGCAGCGGCTGTGGTCGCACCCTCCAAGTGACAGGCTAAACAGTTCGCCGCGCCGCTCTTGTGCACACGCGCCGCCGAAACGAGCCCACGACGCTCCGGAGCAACCGTCACTGGGTCGGTCTTCTGGTGATAGGGGTGCTTCTTGATCAAATCATCGTCCAGGTCGTGGCAAGAACCGCAGGTCTTGGCCAGGGAGACAGGCTTACCTGACTCGTGCACGGAGTTTTCATCTGAGTCGAGGAGCTTGATCTCCTCATGGGCGTTGGCGGCACCTTTGGCGAGAGGGTCGCGCTCATAACCGAGCCCCTTCCAATCCAAGCGCCCTGAGGGGCCGTGACAGTCGCCACACCCAAGAGCATCCTCTTTGGCCACCACCAT
>JAFCZD010000002.1 GCA_019314525.1 Deltaproteobacteria bacterium | reverse complement strand
CACGCTGACCAGGAGGATGGCGGTGGCAGTCAAAGCAGAGCGCCCCTATCGTGGGAGAGGAAACGTGACAAACATCGCCTTGAGGTCGTCGCCCTCGACAAGAGCGGGGCGACAGCAATGAGGAAAAAGCGCGACCTGTCCCCGATGCATCTCGACACCACGTCCCTGGGTGTCGACCACCCGACCCACGCCATCAAGACCCACCACCACCAAAGGGCCTTGGCCCTCACCCAGCCCGAGTGGCTCTCCATGTGAAGCGTCATGAATGCGAATTAGGAAGTGTCCCGCGTCATAGCTCGCGGCACGACTGTCAAACTCCGCTTTCACCGGGTCGGGGAAGAAACTGATGGACTCTAGCGCCTCGTGAATGTGCAGCGGGCGCGCTCGCCCATCAAGGCCCACACGTCCCCAGTCGTGAAGACGAAAAGTCGTGTCCGAGGGCTGTTGAACCTCGGCCAGCAAGATACCCGCGCCAATGGCGTGCACCATCCCCGGCTCCACAGGCACGAGATCTCCTACACAGGCCTCAACCTCCACCAACAAGCTCTCCAATGTGTCATTGGCGATGGCCTCTTGAAGCATCTCCTGTGTGGTTCCAGGCTGCAGCCCCACATAGAGCTTGGCACCAGCCTCGACACCTAGGATGTACCACGCCTCATGCTTGGGACGCCCTCCCAGCTTTCGTGCTGCCTCCTTGTCTGGGTGCACTTGCACGGAGAGCGTGCGCGCCGCGTCGATATACTTAACCAGCAGCGGAAAACGCCCCTCAGCGCTCGCCACGGGCCCCAAGAGCGCCTCAGGATAAGACACCATCAGCTCCTGCAAGCTGCGCCCTACCAGAGCCCCCTCGGCCACCAGGCTTTGGTCATCTGGCAGGTCTACCAATTCCCAGCTCTCCCCAATGCGTTTGGCAGGTGGGCAGGCTTTGCCAAGCTCGCTGGCCAGGCGAGCGCCTCCCCACACAAGCTCCTTGAATCGTGGCACAAATGTCAAGGGGTAGAGTTCGGTCATCGTCCGTTTTCCATTTGCCCGTAGGTACGATCGGAGATTGAACAAGTATTGGCTAGGTGATACGACTCAGTGTGTCAATTCTCAAATGGTTTTACCTGTCGTACATGGCGTGCGGCATAGCAAAGGGAGTGTCTCGTGAGCGAAAAGCTCATGAGACGTCATTACCCAAGGAGTGATCATGGCCCGACAGATCAAGCGCGTTGGAGTGCTCGGTGCAGGCGTGATGGGGACGGGAATCGCGGCTCACCTAGCAGGAGCTGGCCTGGATGTCCTGCTCCTCGACATTGTCCCACCGAAGTTAACGGATGAGGACAAGGCCCGAGGCATCACACGAGAGGATCCAGCCTTTCGCAACCGCTTCGCTGCGTCGTCGCTGCAGAAAGCGAAGAAATCGAGGCCACCAACCTATCACGATCCCTTTGACGCAGACCTCATCGAGGTCGGCAACTTCGAAGACGATCTGCACCGCATCAATGAGTGCGACTGGCTCATCGAAGTCATTATCGAAAACCTCGATATCAAGCGCAGCCTCTTCGCAAGGCTCGAAGAGCATCGCCGCCCAGGAACGCTGATCACCTCTAACACCTCTGGCTTGAAGATCGCCACCATGGTGGACGGCCGCAGCGACGACTTCCGCCGCAATTTTTTCGTGACTCATTTCTTCAACCCTGTGCGCTTCATGCGTCTGCTCGAGCTTGTGGCGGGCGAGGAGACCGATCCTGAGGCCTTTGACTTCATCATCCGCTTCGGCAGAGAGGTCCTCGGCAAAGGCATCGTCATCGGTAAGGACACACCCAACTTCGTCGCCAACCGCATCGGCACCTACGGCATGCTCTATTTGCTGCACGCCATGGAGCGCGAAGGCATGAGCGTTGAAGAGATCGACACACTCTTCGGCCCCCCCATGGGCCGCCCCAAGAGCGCAGTCTTTCGCACAGGCGACATGGTGGGCCTCGACACCTTGGTGCATGTGGCCGACCACTGTCACACGGACCTCGTCGGCGACGAATGTCGTGAGACCTTTGCCGTGCCGGGTTACCTACGCGAGCTCGTCAAGCGTGGATGGCTCGGACAAAAGAGCGGCCAGGGCTTCTACAAGAAGCAGGGCAAAGAGATCCGCGTGCTGGACTACACGACCTTCGAGTACCAGGAAAAACAGAAAGTACGCGCCGACTCCATTGGCGCTGTGCGCAAGATTGAAGATGTGGGAGAGCGCATCAAGAAGCTCATCGCCCATGACGACAAATACGCGAAGCTGGCCTGGGACGCCACCGCCAAGGTATTGATCTACGCCGCCAACCGCATGGGCGAGATCGCCGATGACGTCGTCAATATCGACAGCGCCATGAAGTGGGGCTTCGCCTGGGACCTCGGCCCCTTCGAAACGTGGGATGCCATCGGTGTGCCCGAGAGCGTTGAGCGCATGGAGCGCGAGGGGCTCCCGGTGCCAGCCAATATCAAGGAAATGTTGGGCAAGGGTATCACCTCCTTCTACAGCGGCACCGCGAGCCAACCGACCTACTACGACTTCCACAAGAAGGTCTACGTTGACCTCCCAGGCGACGCGAAGCAAATCAAGCTCGCCGCCCTCAGCGAGCAAGAGAAGGTCATCGACAAGAACAGCGGGGCGACCCTCTTTGATCTCGGCGACGGCGTGCTCGGCGTTGAGTTCCACACCAAGATGAACGCCATCGACCCTGACATCATCGCCATGCTGCACAAAGCGGTAGACACTGCAGAGGCTGAGGGATGGAACGGTGTGGTGGTTGGCAATGAGAACCCCCAAGCCTTCTGTGCTGGTGCCAATCTCTTTGGTGTGATCGCCGCGGCGAGCATGAAGAAGTGGGACGACCTCACGAAGATGATCAACGATCTGCAGCAGGCCGTGATGCGCATGCGCCTCTGCAGTGTGCCAGTGGTCACGGCGCCCGCGGGCCTCGCCCTCGGCGGCGGCGCGGAGGTAGTCATGGCCTCCGATGCGGTGCGTGCTCATGCAGAGACCTATATGGGGCTCGTGGAGATCGGCGTCGGGCTGATCCCCGCTGGAGGCGGCTGCTGGGCCATGCTCGAGCGCTTCTGCGGCAACCTCCCCGATGACCCAGGCTTTGACCCGTTGCCCTTCATCAAACAAGCCTTCACCAATATCGCTATGGCGAAGGTCTCGGTGGGCGCCGATGAAGCACGCAAGCTCGGCTTCCTACGGCCCCAGGACAAGATCAGCTTCAACCGCGATGGTCTGCTCTACGACGCCAAACAGACGGTATTGGGCCTGGCTCGGGCGGGCTACCGCAAACCACGCCCCTTGAAGCTCCGCCTCCCCGGTGACAATGGCACCGCGGCCTTCCGCTGGTTCGTCGATGGGATGGAAAAGGGAGAGCATGTAACAGGACACGAAGCGATGATCGCCGGCAAGCTGGCTCGTGTGCTCTGCGGCGGTGACACCTCGACACGCGTCAAGGTCGGTCACCAGCAGATCCTCGACCTCGAGCGAGAGACCTTCCTCTCGCTGCTGGGAGAGCCCAAGACCATCGCTCGGATGCAACACATGCTGCAAAAGGGTAAGCCGTTGCGCAACTAGATACCCTTTTGGCACCGCCCGAGTTGAGACGAAAATAACTCATGACGTGGCGCCCTGCGGGGCGCCCGAGAGGAGCTAACATGAGAGAGGTTGCCATTTCCATGGCGCGCACCCCCACCGGTCGATCGGTGAAGGGTCTGCTGCGTGATACACGCCCCGATACCCTGGCTGGCCTGGTCATCAAAGAGGCCATCGCACGCGCCAAAGGCCTCGACACCAAAGAAGTTGGTGATGTCATCATCGGCTGCGCCATGCCTGAAGGCGAGCAGGGGATGAACGTCGCTCGCATCGCCAGCTTCATCGCAGGGCTCCCTGACGAAGTCCCGGCCATGACCATCAACCGCTTCTGTTCTTCGGGGCTCCAAGCCATCGCCATCGCCGCAGGGCGCATCGCCCTAGGCGGCATCGACGTCGCCATCGCAGGCGGCGTCGAATCTATGAGCATAGTGCCCATGGGTGGTAACAAGCCCTCGGCGCACCCCGCCCTCTTCGATACCCGCCCCGAAACCTACACATCCATGGGCATCACGGCCGAAAACGTCGCACGCAAGTTCGAGATCACGCGCCAGATGCAAGATGAGTTCGCCTATGAGAGTCATATGCGGGCGACAGCCGCGCTCAACGCTGGAAAGTTCAAAGATGAGATCGTCCCTGTAGACACCGTCGTCTACGGTGAAGATGGAGCGCAGAATGTGCGCTTGGAGAACGATGAGCTGATCCGCCCTGAGACCACCGTCGAGGGACTCGGCAAGCTGCGGCCAGCCTTTCACCTCAAAGGGAGCGTCACCGCTGGTAACAGCTCGCCCCTCACCGATGGTGCCGCCGCCGTGGTGCTGATGAGCCTCGACCGTGCGAAAGAGTTAGGCCTCGAGCTGCTCGCGGTCTTCCGACACTTCACCTGCGTTGGCGTCGACCCTGCACTCATGGGCATTGGCCCTGTGCCCGCCATCCGCAAGCTGATGACCGTCTCTGGACACAAGGCAAACGACATCGACGTCGTTGAGCTCAATGAGGCCTTCGCAGCGCAGTCGGTCTACTGCGTGCGTGAGCTTGGTCTCGATCCAGCCAAGGTCAACCCCAATGGTGGCGCCATCGCCCTAGGGCACCCCCTCGGCGCCACGGGTGCCATCCTCACCTGCAAGATCATCTCTGAGATGCGACGAGAGCGGCACAACCTCGGCGTCGTCAGCATGTGCATCGGTGGTGGCATGGGCGCCGCTGGCCTCTTCGAGCGCGCCGACTAGATAACATCGGCGGAAATGATGACCCCACCCGAGAATCAGTGAGGGCGGGTTTCGGACAGTAAGTCGCCGACCAAGCCCCTCCTCCCCTCCCTTCCCCTGCAAATTCCAGCAAAAGCATAGCGTCGGCGTAGAACTGCGCATAAAATACCCTTCTTCGTGTGCATCCCTGTGCGTCTCCGGGTTAGAGGGAAAAGAGCATTGAGTAACAAGCCAGCCTTGAACATTCTCTTCGTCGATGACGACTCGGCGATCGCAACCGCATTTTCTCATTCGCTGCAAACCATCGAGGCCAGCCTCGATAGCGCTCTCAAGCTCGACATCGCAGAGAGCGCCGAGGAAGCCCTCGAGCGCCTCGAAACCACCCGCTACGCGATAGTGATCTCAGACCAGCGGATGCGCGGAGAAAGCGGCCTGGCGCTCATCGAACGGCACCGGAAGATGGACAAGACCGCGGCCCACATCCTCATCAGCGGGCTCTTACACCCCGACCTGCCGGAAGACCCAGCTGAAGGGACGTCCCTGGTGGCGCTCCTCTGCAAGCCCTGGCGTCGGCATCAACTCCAGCTAGCAATGGCCAAGGCCATCGCGTTCCACCGTCGCCAAGTGGCCAAGCTCGCTGAAAGCGGACCCGACAACGACTTTGCGGCGGCCCTAGTGATCGATCCTCAAGGGTCGGCCATAGCAGCCCAGGTGGCTCAGCGCGCACAAAACGGGCCCATGCGTATTGACCACGTCCTTCTGCTCGAAGAAGGGCTGAAGCTCCTCGCCAAGCGCACATACCACATGATCTTCGTCGCTCTCGACCTACCAGACGGCCCCGAGCTCGAGCCCGTGACCCGCTTGCGCCAAGCAGCCCCTGACACGCCGCTGGTGGTGGTGGCCGCGCCTAATCGACGGCGCCAAGCCATGGAGTCGCTCACTCTCGGCGCTGACGATTACATCCTCCGCGATCTCGACAGCAACTCGGCCCTACATCGAACGCTGCGTCATTTGACCCAACGCCAGCGCTCGCGGCAACGCGTCGGCTATCTCACCAGCCACGATCAACTGACCGGGATCTGGAATCGACCATCCTTCCTGGGCCACCTCACGAGCACCCTCGCCAACGCAGGGGACAACGCCCAAACCGTCGCCGTTTTCTCCGTCGACCTCGACCAGTTCAAGAAGGTAAATGAAGAACTTGGGCAGGAGGTGGGAGATCAGGTCCTCCGCACCATCGGAGGCCGCCTCGCAGCTCTGAGCGAGCCCTTCCGCTTTGCCGCCCGCACCGGCGGCGACCAGTTCGCGGTCGTGGCCCGGCCTGTGCGCTCTGCAGAAGTCGCCAAGCTCGCGAACGAGCTGCGCCTCACCCTCGCTGAGCCGATCCACACAAGCTCAGGTGAGCTGGTGGCTCCCACCCACATTGGCGCCGCGACCTACCCCGCAGCAGGTCGCACCGCGGACGAGATCCTCGGCGCCGCTGATGTCGCCATGAGCGAGGCCGCCCAAAACAACGAGAGCGTCGTGGTGCTCCTGGACAAACGCAGGCGTCAAACGGGCGACGCTCGCTTGGAGACCGAGCTGCGCGAGGCGCTCGAGAAGGGCGAGTTCTTGCTCTACTACCAGCCTCAATTCGACCTACGCACGGGAGACCCGGTGGGCGCCGAAGCGCTCTTACGCTGGCGAGATAAATCTGGAGAGATCGTGCCCCCTGGGCAGTTCGTCCCGGTGATGGAGCGCGGAGATCTCATCGTTGATGTGGGCGCCTGGGTTATTCAGCGTGCTTGCCAACAGCTGGTAGAGTGGCAACGCGACTTCCCTGGAATACTTCGCATCGCCGCCAACCTCTCAGCGCGGCAATTCGAGCATCCAGGGCTCCTCCATGCTGTCGAGCATGCGTTGGAACAAACATCGATTGATCCTGCCAGCCTCGAATTGGAGATCACCGAGGGCCTCTTATTGAAGGACACCGAGCATACGCAATCGATCCTTTCCACGCTGCGCGCCTGGGGCGTCCGCATCGCCATTGACGACTTCGGTACGGGCTACTCCTCACTCGCCTACCTCCATCGCTTCCCAGTGGACACCATCAAGGTGGACCGCTCCTTCATCCAAGCCCTCGACATGGGTGGCAACGGCGCCGCTTTGGTGAGCGCGATCATTGGCCTTGCCCATAAGCTCGAGTTCGAGATCGTCGCCGAGGGCGTTGAGACGGCTGAGCAGCTACAGTTCCTCAAGAACGAGGGCGCAGACCTGGCCCAGGGCTTCCTCTTGGGCCGACCTAGCCCCGACTGGACGCCTTCGCTTTCTTTGTCAACTTAACCAGCGTCCAGTATTGGCTCTCATGGAAATCCCCTCTACCTGCCCCCACTGCGATGCGGCGCTCATTTGGGAGCTAGATCTACACATCCCTCATGAGCTGGCGTGGCAACATCCCCAGTCGCCGAGCTTCCTCTTTCGCTGCCCACGCTGCGATGAACAGGTGCATATCCGCTTCGCCTGGCAACTACAGCGAGGCTCAGCGAAGCGACACCTGCGTCTTGTGGGTGAAAAAGGCACGCCCGACGGCCCATCACGATTGTTGCTGGTAGACCACTGCCCCCATGGCTGCGGCGCTCTGCTCGGCCTGGAGCTCGACCCTGATGACCCCTGGGCGCAGGGGCAATGCTGGCCTGATGAGGATCAGACCCTTGGGGGCTATCGTTGCACGCGTTGTGATGGAGAGGGATTGCTACGGATTCGGCCGGTGGTAGAGATCCCCGCGTCTCAAAAAGCGTGATCTCTCCGAGCGCCTCTTCTAAGTCGCAACACTCTGGCGCCGCGGAGGCGGCGCCAAATGAAACAGAGTGTCTTGGCTAGAGAAATGCGAAATGAGTCGTCTTGGAGCCGCCCTGTGCCCCCTCAAGGGGCGGCGAGAAGCCGGCTCAATGTTTGTGAGACAGAACACTAGCTGCGGATGGGATCTTGGCGCAGTTGAATGGCCTTCTTGTTGCGCTCGACGCGGATCACACGCCCCTGGTCCTCAATGCGCAACCCACGCACCTCGTCACCACGGCGCAGCTGACGGGCTTCGGCCTTGGGCAACACCACAGGTTGGGCGGTGAGGCGTACACGGCTGACCTTCTTCCACTTACAGATCCGCTCGTATTGCAATCTTCCGTCACTCTGAATGCGGCTCACGCGGCGCGTGCGACGGCAGGCGTAGGGTACGGACACCTTGTAGCGAACCTTCGCGAAGCTGACGCGCACGCCGCCCTTGATGCGCTTGATGCTGGCAATCTTCGCCTTGAAGGTCTTGCTCTTGCTGCGGCCCAGAGCAGCTCCAAAGTTCGGGATTGACGTCTTCGGCCAGATCATCATGCGCCTCTTGTCAAAGTTGGCGGCGGGGCCACCGGCGACGCTGCGTGCTGTCTGCTCGTCCACGCCACCCCGCTTGGCCTTCTGGTATTTATTCCAAGCAGTCGCGAGCTTTGCTCCCGCGTGGCGCTGTTGCACGCCCAAGTCCTGCGCGAAGCTCACCACATAAGAGCCGTCACGCATGAAGGGTTGTGACTCGAGACGAGCACCGAGGGCGTCTTTGGCGGCGACGTAGGAGACAGCCAACTCCCGGCTGAGCTCCGCATAAATTGGCGTGTACTGGCAAGCCAAGCGCGCACACATCTTGATATAGTCGCTACGGAGTTGGGTCAGCTTGGTGATGACGCTCTGGGTGTTGCCTGCTGCGCGCTCTGCATTGGCGGTTCCCTTCAACGCGTCAAGGCGCTTGTAGAAAGCAGCATATTTGCTGAAATAGGCTTTGCGCTCTGCCAGCACCTTGGTGGGAAGCTGCACCATCATCGGCTTGATGGCAGGCTCCATGGTAGCGATGCTTTCGATGACCTTCGCCTTGGCCTTTTCGAAGCGCGCGATAAAAAACTTGGCGGCTTCAGCTGGGATCTTCAGCGTCCCTAGCTGCGCCAAGAGCTGTGCGGTGTCCACATGATCGGCGTAGGTCTTGGCTATGCCCCAGAGATTGGTGTAGTTGTTGCTGCTGAAGGCGCGGCGTGGTTTGGGATAGTTGCCCCAGTGGATGCTAATCATCGCGGCGCTCACGTGGTCAAAGCGCCGATCATCAAACTGAAAGTGCAGCGGTGTAACGTTCATCGAACGTACGGTGGTCGGCTGGATCAGAGGATCACTCCGGCGTTGGGTCTTCTGCTCACGCGCACAGACCAAAAGATAGATCTGCTTATCCAACGCGTTGTCTTTGCGTTGCTTCGTGTATCGCACATCGGAGCGGCTCTTGATCTTGCTCATATCAGCCAGCACCTGACTACATTCAGGTCCCTTGTAGCCCACCCCTGGAACGACCTGTGGTTCGAAGCGCTTGGTCCGTGGCGCGGTATTGCGGGAGTTGCGCTGCGCGACGCTGCTACGCGAACTGCGTGAACTGCGCTGAGCGACCTTTCGCTGCGGCGTGCTCGTTACCGCTCTGCTGGGCGTAGAAGTCTTGATCCCCAGGAGATTCCCCTTGACCTTGATCAGCCCACAACCACTCGTGAAAGCAGCCACAGCTGCCAGCGCTATGAGGCTGCGCAAATGCATGCTCGACATCGTTTCCTCCTCCGAAAAAAAAGGGGCCGCCTTATGAGGACGGCATCTTCAGTGCTTGTTCGGAGAGGATTACGAGACCCAGGGTGGGTTCTTGCGGACAAAAAAGAACATCTGTAGCGAAGACCTTCGCCCACTGCTCCCAATCACCATCGCGGAGAGCACTCAAGCGCAAGAATAGATCAATGCATCTAAGCCCTTGCAGGCGAAAGACCGGCAAGGTAGCGCTCAGGCAGGGCTCCTGCCCGTTGGGCGATCCACTCAGCGGCGGCCTCCGCCGGCAAGTGTGCGCCAGCGGGCACCACGAGAGACGCGCCTGCGAGGGCCTCAAAGAGCCCCTCTGCTAACTCAGGCGCGATAATACCCCGTGTGACGGCGTCTACCAGGCGCTCCTGGATGGTGCCACTGCTCTCTCCGCGCTCTACGAGATCGCTCGCCACTCGCACAACAGCATCTTTCCCAATAGCGCCGTCATCGAGCAGCCCACAAGCCAACTGAAAAGCGCCACGACAGGCTCGAAGATGAGGAGAAAACTCAAGGAAGTGCTCTGGGGTGTGACGTTCGAGACGAATATAGCTGCGTCGCACACCCCTCCCCCCCACCACCTTCATCGCCAAACCAGCGGCGTGGGCAGCGTCGTCAGCGGCCACACCGAGGCTCTCCAGCAGAGGGGGCGCCGCCCCAGCTGAGATCCTCCCCGACACGAGGTCTGCGTAGGTGCAAAATGCCAAAGCGTCAGATTCCAGATCGTCACCAAAGAGCAGCTCGCTGGCCGCTCGAGGCATCTCAGAGCGCCCTGTGAGCAGCGCGGTAACTTTGTAACCCAACTGCTCGCGCAGACGGTGGAAACGACGGCTGCGCAGGCAGCGCCCCCAATCCTTGAAGGTCGTGCCATCGTATTCGAGCCCATCAAGGAGCATCTTGCGCTCGATGACTCCCCGCAGGCTGGCTGGGCTAGCCGAGACGAAATAGAGTGGGGTGTGGCGACTGCGCACCTCAGGGCCACGACGCAGCTCCTTGAGCAACACCACCATGCCCGCGATATCCTTCTTGTCGACGCCAAACTCAAAAGGGATACGCATCAAACCCTTGAGCGAAGAAAAGCGGGTGGCGAGATAGGTGCGATCGATATCACAGGTGACGACATCACCTGCAAAGTCAGCAGCCAGGGTGCGCTCATTCTGGCGATCGATAGGGAAGCTCACAACACGAGCCCCCTAAATTCGTCGCCGGTGGCGAGAGTCATCAGCTTCGAGATCGCAGCTGGCACCGGCGCGCCCTCGTAAAGCACCTCATAAACGGCGTCCACGATGGGTAAGGAGAAACCACGGCCCTCGGTGAAGGTGCGCACCGCCCGCGTGGCCTTCACCCCCTCGGCCACCATCTTCATCGCCTCGAGGATCTCCTCCAACGTCTCGCCCCGCGCCAGCCGCTCGCCGACTTGGTGATTGCGAGAAAAGGATGAAGCGCACGTGGCCATCATGTCGCCAAACCCCGCCATGCCACCAAAGGTGAGCACCTTAGCGCCCATGGCCGAGCCAAAACGTGCCATCTCGTTGATGCCACGAGTCATCAAGAGCGCCTTGGTGTTGTCGCCGAGCTTCAACCCATCCACCACACCAGCAGCAAGCGCAACGATGTTCTTGAAGGTGCCGCCGATCTCGGCGCCGACCACATCATGCCCTGCATAAACACGAAAATATTCGCTTTGCAGCGCCTGCTGCGCGCGGGTGATCACCTCATCGTAGTGTGAGGCTACTAACGTGCCCGAAGGCTTGCGGTCGGCCAACTCACGAGCCAAGTTCGGCCCCGAGAGCACGCCGATCTTTCGCACGGGCGTCTCCTCACGCAAGATTTCACTCATGCGCTTGAAGCTCTCCTGCTCGATTCCCTTGGTGGCATGTACGAGCACATGCTCACCATCGAGATAGCCGCCGATCTCGTGCGCCACCGCGCGGAAGCCGTGAGAGGGCACAACCATCACGATCAAGCGACAGGTCTCACAAATCCGCGGCAAATCCGTGGTGGCCATCACCCCAGGCGCCAGCTTGGCGCCCGGCAAATAGCTGGCATTTTCACGGGTGGCGTTGATCTCGTCGCAGAGCTCCTGACGCCGCGTCCAGAGCAGCACCTGGTGCCCATTTTCTCCGAGGATCTTGGCAATGGTCGTCCCCCAGCTCCCCGATCCAATCACGCCAACGTTCTCGGGCATGCCTCGCTCCTATCGATCGACCGAGGGCAGATCGTAGCCCTCGAGCCGGTTGCTATAGTAGTAGAGCAGCTTGCGATCCTGGTGAAACACATGGTCGCCTCGACGCGTCGCTGCCGGCTGCGTGTGGTAGATGCTAAAATGCGTCAACGCATCGTTGACGATCTCCTGAATGTCTCCGCGCTGCAGAAGCGCTGTCAGCTGTGGCCGTACGGGCAGCTTCTTCAGCGCTGTCAATAGATGCTCTGTCTCTGTGTGCAGCTCAGCCATGGTGAAAGAGGAGCTGCGACCGCCGGTGTGCATCAAGCGATAGAGATCAACGCCAGGATTCGCGCGCCTGAGGAGAGTGAAGAGCGCACGCGCCACCACGTTGGTGTTCATCAGCACGTTCTCGCGCAAGTACGCGCCCGCGATGGAGTGAGAGAGTTCGTTGGTGTACTCCATGTCACGCTGATCATCAAAATAGGGCACACCATCGCGGCTAATGTAGGTGCGCGCGTCCAAGGGCCGCCCCTGTGGGTCGAGGCTCTCTCCACGCTCGTCTACTGGGTTGCCAAAAACATCCATCGGCTGACCAAAGCGCACAATAATTTCGTCATTCAAGGAGAGGAGGTTGGAGAAGAAGTTGAGCAGGCGCTTGGGGCGCGAAAACTCATCGTCGTCGATAATGAAGCGCGCCTTGCCCGACTCGGAGAGGTGGTCTCCAATGAGGGTTTCGGCCTCGAGCACCAGCTTGTATGAGAGGGTGCAGGGTACAATGTAGATATTGGGCCGTGCCTTATCGGCGATGTGATTGGCGATGAAAGCGCGCAAGGACGTGCCCATCAGCCCCTTCTTCAGCCGCTGCTCCACCTGGCCACTGCGGCTCCGTGTACCACCGGGGAAGAAGAGCTGGTGATAGCCCATCTCTGAGGCACAGGTTGCATACTCCTTGAGCACCTCCTTGTAGACTGGAGCCGTCTTGTAGCGGTCCACTCGGTAGGCACCCAGGTTCCGCATGAAGAAGCTCACCAGCGGATTGGTGAAGAGGTTCAGCCCGGCACCATAGACCAGCGGTGGGATACCCATCAGGTAGACGGCGTAGCCCAAGATAATGCTGTCGAGGTTCGAGCTGTGAGTGGGCACGACGACCAAGGTCCCCCGGTCGAGGAGCCCACGCACCTGGCTTGTCGCCCCTTGAATCGAGATCTGGTTGGCCAGGCTGCTACGAAAGTGATCGAGAGAGAGCAGCCGCTTGGGGCTCATGGCATTGAGCAGCACCCCAAGGCCCGTGGGAATCATGGTTGTGGAGAGACGATAAACTCGCTCATCGAAGTTACCCACCACCTCAGCGACAAAACGCCGCGCCATCCCCTCGAGGAGCCGACGTTGGTCGGCGTCGGATCCACTCAGCAGCTTGTGGCGGACATCTTGGTAGTAACCGATGGTGTGCTTGGCCTTGCGGTTGTGGGTGGCGCGATCAAGGCGGCGCATCTCATGGTAGACGGTGTCGTTGACCACCGTCTGCATGAACCCCTCGGGTTGATTCATGGACATTTCGACGTAACGCGCCACCACTCGCTGCGTCACTTCGACCTGGATCCGCTCTCTATCCTCTGGCCTCATGCCATGGTCTCGCTTTCTCCATAACAGCGTTGGGGACACCAAAAATCGATGTTCTCTGCTTCCCCCCTGGCGCCATTCTGCAAGTTGCTGATATTATACGAGCCTCCAGGAGCGCGCAACGCTATCGGATCGACGAGGGATCTTCAAGTGGTGAGTGAACGATGAAGAAAGAGTTAAAGAAACTGCCAGAGCAGCTGCAGAAACGGCTGCGTGAGCTGCCCGCCGTCGACGAACTCTTGCGGACCAGTGCAGTGGAGGGCGGCCCCTTGCCACGCTGGGCGCTGGTACGAGCGTGCCGAGACGCTATCGCCATGCGCCGTGGGCAACTCCTCGCGGGTGAGGATGTGGCTGCCACCCTTGAAGCGGGCGAGGTGAGGACGCGGGCTCAGGCGCACCAAACGTCGACCCTCCGTGAGGTCTTCAACGCGACCGGGGTCGTGGTGCACACCAACTTAGGGCGCGCTCCGCTCCCTCACCGTGTCATGCGCCACATGCAAACCCTCGCCCAGGGTTATAGCACGCTAGAGTACGACCTCGCCGCTGGGCTGAGGGGGGATCGACATGGCCACGTCGCTCGGCTGATTTGCGAGATCTGTGCAGCTGAGGACGCTGTGGTGGTCAACAATAATGCCGCCGCCGTGATGCTCTGCCTCACCACCCACGCCCGTGACAGAGAAGTGATCGTCAGCCGCGGCGAGCTGGTCGAGATCGGCGGCTCGTTTCGCATGCCTGACGTCATGGAGATGTCTGGAGCGATGCTGCGTGAAGTGGGCACCACCAACCGCACGCATCCAGCAGACTATGAACGAGCTATCTGTGAGCAAACTGGGCTGATGCTGAAGGTCCACACGAGCAACTATGAGGTCGTGGGGTTCACCCGCTCCCTAACCTCGGAAGAGCTTGTAGCGCTGGGGCGCCAACATGGAGTCCCTGTGATGTACGATCTCGGCTCCGGTTCGCTCTTCGACTTGCAGGAGCTCGGCCTCGGTGGCCACGAAAGTACCGTGCATGACGCACTGAATGCAGGCTTCGACTTGGTCACGTTCTCTGGTGACAAGCTCCTTGGTGGTCCACAGGCGGGCATCATCGTCGGGCGCCGCGAGCTAGTGAACGAGGTGCGGCGCCACCCGATGATGCGAGCCCTGCGGCCTGATAAGCTTTGCCTGGCAGCCCTGGAGGAAACGCTGAACATCTACCGTGAGGGCCAAGAACGACAGGAGATCCCTGTCGTGCGCATGCTCACCACTCCCCAAGAGACGTTGCATCAACGCGCCAAGACGCTGGCAGCAAAGCTACGGAAGATGCTGAAGGCGTCATGGGAGGCCAGAGCGGTGGAAGGAGTGGGGCGGGTGGGGGGTGGCGCCTATCCCATCGCCGACCTCCCCTCCTGGGCTGTGGTGCTGAAGCATCCGAGCCATAGTGCCCAGCGCCTCGCTGAAACGTTACGCGCCGCCGATCCACCGATCATCGCCCGTGTAGAAGACGAACAGTTGCTGCTCGATGTGCGGACCCTGCCCGACGAGGATCTGGGGCGTTTGTCGCAAGCCGCTTGCGACGCCTTGGGACAGCTGAAATAAGGAGAGTATAGAGATGGACCGCGAAGAATTGGCTGACATATTCGCCCACTTTGACACTGACAAAAACCGCCGGATCGACCGCGATGAATTCCGGCGGTTGGTTCAAGATGGTCTTGGCGCCGCCATGAGCGACGCAGAGATCGCCGTGGGCTTCAAGAGCATTGACTGTGATAGCAATGGTACCATCGAGTTCGAGGAGTTCGTCCTTTGGTGGGAGCAGCGCTAGTGCTCTGATTCGAAAGCATTGAGCCGGCTTCTCGCCGCCCCTTGAGGGGGCACAGGGCGGCTCCAAGACGGCTCATTTCGCATTTGTCTAGCCAGGACACTCTGTTTCATTTGGCGCCGCCTCCGCGGCGCTGGAGTGTTGCGACTCATAAAAGGCGCTCGGAAAGATCCTGTGCAGAGGTGTGGACACACAGAATAGTCCCTTAATTTCAGCATCTACAAGGTCGTCCCCAGGGACCTCGGCACCCAAAATGACCCTTGGCCCCACAACCACCACCAACTCGCTAGCCCATTTGACGTACTCTGCCTTGCCTTTTGCTCTAGGGTTGCTATGAGTGTGGCTCGGCATCGGTTCGACGGCGTGGGAGTGAATACTCTCGTTGGGGTCGTGGCGGCGCCTGATTTTTCCGATCGGCTGCACGCCTCCGAGAGATCATGGCCAACAAAGCTCGTCCGAAAAATATCGCACGCTCTCAACCATCCGCCGCCGCTTCCCCAAAAAGCAAGCGCGGCAACGGAAAAGGATTGACGGGTCGCCTATCCCAAACCCGTGGGCCAGACGCTATGACCATGGCCCTTGAGGCCCTCGTTGCTAAGAGCGGACAACAGGGTTCCGTTTCGCTCAAGGATCTTGAGGAGTTGCTACCTGTGGGCCATTCCACCACCAACTTGGAAACCACCATGGCGCAGCTCGCAAGACAGGGTATCGAGGTCGTGGAACCCAAGCGTGAGAGCGGGACGTCTAAGGGGAAGTCCAACGGCACGGCTAAGGGGAAGTCCAACGGCACGGCTAAGAGGAAATCGAAGTCTCTCGTCAAGAGCCGCGCTGCCACCGTGCCCGGTGACAAGCGCAACCGTGACGAGAGTGACGACCCTGTACGCATTTATCTGCGGAAGATGGCTGACTTTTCACTTCTCACCCGTGAGGGAGAAGTAGAGATCGCCAAACGCTTCGCTGAGGCACAGCGCCGCGAGCTGGACGCGCTCTTCCAATCCCGGGTAGTGGTGGAGGATCTCTTTCGAGTCGGTGATGAGCTCAAAACGGGCCAGGTCGATATCCGCAATGTGGTGCGCAATCTCGACGAAGAAGAGGGAGAACTCAACGAGGAGTGGCACACAGAGCGGGTGCTGAGCAGCATCGACCGGCTGCGCCGCGCGGACAAAGCAATTAGCGAATTACAAAGCTCTCTCGCCAAACGTGGGTCGAGCGCTAGCGCGCGAGAGAAGCAGCGTCAGTCCCTGAACCGCCACCATGCCCGCAGCACACGCCTCCTAGCCGAGCTACAGCTACATCCTCAACTGCTCGACCGATCAACCCGTCGTTTACGCGATCTTGGAGCACGCCTCGAGCGCGCTGAGGAGAGTATCACCGAGGTGGAGAGCGCTGCAGGGATGGGGAGTATTGCGCTGCGAAAGAGCCAGCGCGACGCTGATGGCTCTCCTGCTGAGACGAAGCGCTTGACCAAGCAGGTTGGGCTCTCCATGGAGAGCATCACCAAAACCCTAGAGAGGGTGCAGCAGAACCGCGACACGATAAAATACGTTGAAGAACAAGCGGGGCAGCCCCGAGCTGAGCTACGACGTGTTTATCACGCGCTCCTGGACGCCCGTCGCGCCGCTGACGCAGCGCGGGCGGCGTTGGTAGAGGCCAACCTACGGCTAGTGGTCAGCATCGCGAAGAAATATGCCCGTCGTGGGCTTCCGTTGCTCGACCTGGTGCAAGAGGGCAATATTGGCCTGATGAAGGCGGTCGAGAAGTTCGACTACCGCCGAGGCTACAAGTTCTCTACCTACGCCACATGGTGGATCCGGCAAGCGATCACACGCTCCATCGCCGATCAGAGCCGTACCATCCGTGTGCCTGTGCACATGAACGAGATGATCGGCAAGGTCAGCCGGACTCGTCGGGTGCTGGTGGCGCAGTTGGGTCGCGAGCCAACCCTTGATGAGATCGCCGAGCTGCTCGAACTTCCGCCTGAGCGGATCCGTCGGGTACTGGGCGTCTCCAAACCCTCCATCTCCTTGGAAACACCGGTGGGTGATGAAGAGGGATCTCGTTTGGCAGACTTCATCGAGGATGAAACCTGCGCTGATCCCGCCATGCAGGTGGAGCACGTCGATCTGGCCGCGCGCGTGCGGAGCGCGTTGGCGAAGCTCACACCACGCGAAGAAAAGATCTTACGCATGCGTTTTGGTATTGGTGAGATCTCAGAACATACTTTGGAAGAGGTGGGGCGGGACTTCAATGTCACACGAGAACGCATACGACAAATCGAGGCCAAGGCCCTGCTAAAGCTGAGTAAATCGAGCAGCGCAGCACCTTTGAAGGGTTTTTGGGAGCCATAACAGTCGCTCTCAGAAACCCCTGCTATCAGGGCCCTCGTAGGGCGCCGCTGTCAGGCATCGTGCCTGCAGCGACATTGTAAGGAGAAGGACCATTTCCAAGAAACTGTTTGTAGGGAATCTGAACTTCCGCAGTTGAGTATTCGAACAGCGATGAGGCCCAGGCGGCTATTGAGCAGTTCAATGGCTTCGAGGTGGGTGGCCGTGAGCTGCGTGTCAACGAGGCCGAAGAGCGCCCCCCACGCAGTAGCGAGGGTGGCGGTGGCGCTGGCGCTGGCGCTGGCGCTGGCGCTGGTGGGAACAGCCGACCAGGCTTTCATGGTCGAGGTGGCAGCACGGGCGGTGGTGGCGCTGGCGGCGCCGGCGCTGGCTTCCGCAAGCCCAATAAGCCCAAAGGCAGTCGACGCGGCCTACGAGGACGCAAGCGTAGTCTCTAGCACCGCGCTCTGGCCTAATATCCCGTTCTAGAGCGCGATTAGCGTCAACGGGTTTTTGCGCCTACAAGGATCCAACCAAGAGTTCAGACCAGTGAAAACGCCCCGGTAGCATCCCCATCATCGGCAGCTGGCAGCAACACTGAGAAGCGCGCACCCTTGCCTGGCTCGCTCTGCACCTCGATCAGTCCATCGTGAGCCTCGATGATACGTTGACAGATCGGCAGCCCCAGGCCCGTGCCACCCTCTTTGGTGGTAAAAAAGGGGATGAACAGATCCTTCAGCACACTCGGTTCGATTCCTGGTCCATCATCAGCGAAAGCAACCTCCACAAAACGTCGTGCGCGCCCCTGGTAAAACGAGGGACGCAAACTCGTCTGTACATGAAGAGTACCCCCGCCACCCATGGCCTGGATCCCGTTGATCACGAGGTTCAGAAAGACCTGCCGGAGCTGCTCTGGATCGCCACGCACCTGTGGCAACTCCGCCACAAGATCACGGTCGATAGCAACTTGCTCCTCGGAGTGCTGTGAGCGGACCAACTGCAAGGTCTTGCGCACCACGTCGTTGAGGTGCAGCATCTCGCGGTGGCCCTGATCAGGGCGCGCATAACCAAGAAATTGAGAGACCACGCGATCGAGGCGGTTGACTTCCTCGATGATCACCTCCAGAAACTCGCTCGACTCATCCTGCGAAACGCCCTCTGTCGAATCAGGGGAAACATCCAAGAGCTGGGCGGCGCCCTTGATCGCCCCTAAGGGGTTTCGGATCTCATGGGCGAGACCAGCGGCCATCTGACCAAGCGCGGCGAGGCGATCACGCTCCTTCATCTGTTCGTAGACCTGTGAGTTGCGCAGGGTGATCGCCGCCTGGGCGGCGACCTGCCGGATCAACTCAATCTCGTCAGAGCTGTAGGCCTCCCTCAAGCGGTCGTCGCGAAGGTTGAGGATCCCCAACATGCGCCGCTCATAGGCCAGCGGCACACACACATCCGCCTGCAGCTCCTCCATCAGCTCCTGAATATTGCGCGCCGCCACCGCGACGTCCTCTCGTGGGTCCGAGAGCCGCCGCTCCACACCTTCACGTGAGAGCAGCCCCGTCCGGCGCAGCCGATCGAGGAAGAGACGCCGAATGGTGCCGTCAATCTCCGGCACCGGCGCGGGGCCCACGTGCCCCGCAAGTCGATAGCGCGCCCCAGAAGAGTCGATCAGATAGAGCGAAACGTGCGTGACGCGCCCAGACTCTTCGAGGTTTCCCAGAAGCCGCGTCACCAGCTCACGCTCCTCAATGATCTCCCCCAGGCTCCGCGCCAACCCACGTAAGCGCCGGGTGAACTCATAGGTCTCGGCAAAGATCAAGCGATTGACGCGAAACTCCAGCCATCCGCGCAGGGGCTCGACGATCACGAGGATCACCGCTGAGGCGACCACTGTGTTGAAGAGGAAAATTCCCCGCTGCTGAGGTCCAACCCACACGAGGAGCAGGCCATAAATCGCCGAGAGGATCGATACCAACGCCGAGAGCGCCACCATCTTGGAGAGCAGCTCCTTGATGTCCAGCAGACGGTATTGGAAGAGCGTTTGGGAAAAAAAGTAGATGTAGATCACCGTGAGGATGTTTCCCACGGCGGGAAAGGCCAGCCCCACATGAGGCAGAAATTCTGTGGCGGCGAGGGTGAGGGCGATGATCCCTCCCCAAAAGAGATACGCCAGACGCAAGGCCTCAGGCCGAGACGGGCTCATCCGTTGGGAGCGCTGGATCAACAAGACACAGTAGGCCAGCGAGCCAAAGATGAACGCAAAGAGGGGCGCTCGGAAAAAGAGGCTCGAGATCACAGGGGTGTACACCAAGCCCAAGAGCAGCAACGCATAGGTGACCAGCGTCCCGGTCCAAACCGCACGAGAGATGGAGCGTGGGCTCTTCGGCTGCAGGAACGCGAGAAAGAAGCGTTCGGTGCTGCTAGGGATGGCAGCAGCAACGACGAAGCTCATCCAGCGCGTGTAGACGCTGGGCACGGTATCCGCGAGAAAGCTGGCCAGGTACCAGCCACAGAGGTTGAAGGTGAGAATGGCGAAGGTGAGGTGGCGGCGCTGGCGTCTATCACGTAGGAGCACCCGCCAAGCGATGGCGAAGGTCAGCAAGGCCGCCAGGAGGGCGCTGAGAGATTGAATGCTCATGCCCGCCCACTAGAGCAAAAAAGACGGCTGCGAGCTAGATGATGGCGGCGTTTTGGTTTGTGACTTACGCCGCGAACATTCAATGGCTCATGTTCTAGAGCCCACTAATTTCACAACGACAGATGAGCCGCGCTTTGCCAAAGAGCGAGGGGAGCTGATATCGTCAGCAGCATGGGAGAAAAGAGCGAAGACAAAGCGCAGCCACCACAACAGCGCTTGCCCGTTGCGAAGTTGGCCCTTGGTGTGGTTCTGCTTGGCGCTTGCGGCGCCACGGCTATCGTCCTCCTCAAGAGTGGCCCAACCCCCGTGGAGAGCAAGAACCTCCTCGACGAGACAGAGCTTTGCCAGAGTTGCCACCCCTTAGCCAAGCACAAGCCTGTGGTGGGTCACACAGATTTGGCGCGTATTGGTTGCACCCCCTGCCACGGTGGTGACGGTGCGCAGCTCGACAAGGAGTTAGCCCACGGACCACGACTGGGCGAAGGACGCGACCCCTTCTTGCCCAAAGGGCAATACCTTGTTGGTTGCACACGCTGCCATATCCCCGGCCAGGTCAAAGGCATGGAGAAGATCGTCGCTGGGCATACGAGCTATCTACACGGCACCTGTGTGGGCTGTCACGGCCCGGGCCACCAGCCACCAGAGATCGGCCCCTCACTGAACACCGTGCCGCCCAAGCATGTGGCCTACCTCAAGCGCTGGCTGCTCGACTCGCGCTCAGTACTCGCCACAGCCTCCATGTGGTCGATCCGCGATGGGACCTACCAAGACCACTTCGCCGACACCGACGAGGGGCGACAGAACATCGAAAGGCTGATCACCTATGTGCTGAGCCTCAATGACCGGCCCCAACGCCGGACCTACGCCGAATACGTTCACCGGCCCAAGCTGCGCATCGACGCTCCCTGCACCTCCTGCCACATCCTCGGGGATGCCACCACCAAGGCCAAAGGCAAAGGCCACCGCTGCACGATGCTGCGCAACAACAACGACCTGCGCTGCGTTCGGTGTCATCAAAGCGCTGCCGTCAAGCCCGCCGGAAACAAGGGGATGTGCCCCCAAATAGCCGCAGCGGTCCACCTTTGTGGCACATGCCACCTGCGCGACGACGATGGTGGAAGTGAGCTGGTGAAACGTGCGCTGCGAATGCTCCCATGAGCCGACGCCAAGCGCGCCAAGCACAACAAGAGCAATACCTCCAGGCCAACGCCTTCATCAACGAAGGCTTGATCCGGCGTGACGCCAGCGAGCTGGGCAACGAGAGCAGCACACGCACGCGTCGCGAGTGGATGGAGATGTTCTTGCCGGACCTCGGCGCTCCCCAAGAAGCGTTTGACGCCGTACACGTCGCGGGCACCTCGGGCAAGGGCTCAGTATGTGCGATGATCGCCGAGATCCTGCACGCCGCGGGAGTGCGCGTGGGCATGCACCTCTCCCCCTATGTACAGGTCGCCACCGAGAAGCTCTGGGTAGACGGAGAGCTCGCCACCGTGGCGCAATACGCAAATCTCGTTGAGTGGATGCGGCCACGAGCGGAGGCACACCGCGGCCCTGAAGTACCCTTGCACGGCATGGCCTCGGTGGGGCTTTTTTTGGAACACTTCCGGCGCCAGGGGGTGGAGATCGGTGTGGTGGAGGTTGGGGTGGGAGGTCGCCATGATCTCACCAATGTCCTGCGCACCAAAGTCGCGGTGGTCACCAACGTGGGCCTCGATCACCTCAAGACCCTTGGCCCAACCCTCCAAGATATCGCCACCCACAAAGCAGGCATCATCAAGGAGGGTTGCCGCGCCGTGGTTTTTTCGCGTGGCGCCGATGACCCAGCGCAGCGCGCCGCCCAACGCCAAGCGACACAGGTGGGTGTCCCACTGCGCGTCGTCACCCCTACCTGCTTCGATATCACTTCTTATGACGCAGGTTCCCCTTGCCTCACCTACCGCAGCCCGCGCTTTCAGCTCAAAGGTTTGCGCCTCGCGCTGCGTGGCCCTTTTCAGGCGGCCAACGCCGCGTTGGCCATCGCCGCCTGTGAAGAGATCGACCCGGAGGGCGAGCGCATCGACGAAGCCGCCATCCGCACCGGGCTCGAGCGGGCGCGTCTGCCAGCACGACTGGAGTTGATGCCAGAAGGCGCCTCGAGATGCGCCGTGCTCATCGACGGGGCCCACAACCCTGATAAGCTGGCTGGTGCCCTCGAGAGCTTGGGCGCGTTGCCAGCACGTCGCCTGCACCTACTCTACGGCGCGCTCTCGGCGAAAAATGTTGGCACAGCGTTAGAGCAGGCGGTGGCTCGAGCAGCCACCGTCACCCTCACCGAACCCCGGGTTTATGCCAAGGCTGCACGCCCAGCCCAGGAGCTCGCAGATGAACTGCGCGCCAAGACTCGCGCCAAGATCGTCATTGAAAAAGACGCCCAGGTCGCCCTGAAGCATGCCCTCGCAGGCGTTGAAGACGGTGATTTGCTGCTTGTGACGGGGTCGCTCTACCTCGCCGGAGAGGTGCGGCGGCATTGGTACAGCGACGCCGCGATCCTCGAGCAGCGCACGCCTTGGCCGGCCCAAGAAGGCTAGCTCCCAGCCCCCCCTAATGATTGCCTTGCGATAAACGTAGGTGTTAACTTAGTGGTTATGGGATGGCATTTGTTGGTATTTCTCCTACTCGGAGGAGCAGCGGGATGCGCGCGCTCTAGCGGCAGCACAGAGATCAGGATGGGTAGCGCAGACCAGCCCTGCTATCCCAACCAAACCTGCAACCAGAGCCTGCTTTGCACAGAGGGCTGGTGCCGTGGAGATGGCGACGGCAGCTTCGTCGACCAAGCGCCATTCGATGGGGCGATCCCTCCTGGGGACATGCGCCACACCGATGGAGATATGGCGAGCGTTGGTGATGGTATGGGAGAGTCGCTCCTGCTGAAGGATCTGGGTGACTCAGATCTGGGCGACTCGGATCTCGCTCGGCAGGATCTGGCCTTTCAAGGCCTCGTGCGCACCGTGGCAGGCCTCGTGGGCAGCCCCGGCAACCAGGATGGCCCCGCAAACCAAGCCCAATTTTCGAGCCCTCGTGGGGTGGCGGTCACGCCAGCCGGCGTGGTCTTCGTCGCTGACAGCGCTAACCACCGCATTCGACGCATCGAAAAAGGTGTTGTCAGCACCTACGCGGGAAGCGTCAGCGGTCGCATGGATGGCGTGGCCTCCCTGGCGCTCTTTTCCGATCCCTGTGGCCTCGCCTACGATCCACGCACACAGTGCCTCTTCGTCGCCGATCGAGCGAACCACAGCATTCGGCGCATCTCTTCTGATCAGACTGTAACCACCTTTGCGGGCACTGGCGCCGTCGGCAGCAAGGACGGTTACCAGGGGCAGGCGACGTTCAACAATCCGGTGGATGTCGCAGTAGATGTCTTTGGCGACGTCTGGGTCGCTGATCGAGACAACAACCAACTGCGCCGCATCAGTGGTGGCCAGGTCTTCACGGTGGGAACTAACCTGTCGCGCCCAGCCGGCGTGACCAACGACCCCTCGGGGGCGATCTTGGCGGCTGTCACCGGGGGTCACTATCTCGTCCGTATGGTGGGCACCCTCGTGGATCACATGGCTGGCAAAGCCAACACGCCAGGTCTCTTCGATGGAGAGGCGCACCTTGCACAATTCAGCACTCCTCAGAGCTTGGCCTACGAACCCTTCTCCGGCAGCCTCTACATCGCGGATACGGGAAATCATCGCATCAGGGTGCTGAAAAACGACCTGGTCCAGACCTTCGTCGGCGCGAGCGCAGGCTACGCCGACGGCCCCCTCAACGACGCACGCTTCCGCGGGCCCGTTGCCATCACCGTCACCGACGGGGGGCATGTCTTCGTAGCCGACACCGGTAACCACATCATCCGGGAGATCGCCCCATGAAGGAGAACGCGATGCATCGCTCGAAAGCACGCTTCCTGCTATTCTGCAGCCTCGCGATCCTACTCCCCGCTTGCTCCAGCGATGATCTGGCCGTGACGACTTTCGGTGGTGAGGGGGAGGGCTGCTATCCCAATGGCACCTGCGATCCTGGGCTCTGGTGCCTTTCGAATCTTTGTGTGAGCCCCCCTGATGGGCCCTTTCCGCCCCGCGACCTACCGCCATGGCCGCCTGTAGATCAGGGGGCCGATGCTCCCCTTGATGCAGCAGTCGCCGACCTGTCGATAGATATCGCCACAGACGCCACGGATGCGACTGGCGATCCCGACCAGGGGCCCGGCTGTGTCAACTGTGTAATCACCTTGGTGGGCAACGGCGAGCCAGGGTTCGCCGACGGCCCTGCCCTCGCCGCCCAGCTGAACTCGCCCTCCGGTCTCGCGCTAAAAGATGGCGTGCTCTACATCGCCGACCGGGAAAACCACCGTATTCGTAAGCTAGAGGGCGGTGAACTCACCACCATCGCAGGCACAGGCAACCCAGGGTTCTTTGACGGCGCTGCCCTCAACGAGGCGCGCTTCTTCGCGCCGAGCGGTGTAACCATCGACAGCAAAGGCACCGTCTACATCGCGGACACGGGGAACCATCGCATCCGCCGCCTACGCAGCGGAACCGTCACGACCTTCGCCGGGTCTGGCTCGGCAGGCGGCACCAACGATTGGGGCGTGAAGGCGACATTCAACTCTCCGCGCGACATCACGGTGGACGGCTTTGGCGTGCTCTACGTCGCCGATACGTTCAACAACCGGGTGCGCAAGATCACCGCCAACTCGCAGGTGACGAACCTCAGTGCCGATGGATACTACAACTTCGTTGGCACCACCGGCGTGGCTGTGGACGCCGCCGGGCAAGTTTTTGTCGCTGAGAGTCAGAACCACCGCATCCTGCGGGCGTCGGGCAATAGCATCGCGAGCATCGCGGGTATCAGCGGCAAACCCGGCTTCCTCGATGGCTACTACAACGTCGCGCTCTTTCGTGTGCCTAGCTCCGTCGCCGTCGATGGCGCCGGCCGCGTCTATATCGTCGACTCGGCCAACCACCGCCTACGCAGGCGCGAGGACAACCACGTGACGACCATCGCCGGCTCTGGCATCCCAGGCTACAAAGATGGTGACGCCAAGACTGCCCAGTTCTTCGCCCCCTTCTCGGCGGTCGTCAATGAAGCTGGCACGCGCCTCTACGTCTCTGACGTCAACAACCACGTCATCCGCCTGGTGGTTCTCGCGCCCTGATGCTTGTCACGCCCTCGCAGGTTCTGAACGCTTCATCATTTCCGCCGACGTCATCCAGCAAGCTGTTTTCCCTCTAGCGCCTATCGCTCTTTGCGGTATCTTCCGTGTCATGCTCGAGCTGGACATCATCGATGAATCCGGAAGCTGGCACCGCTTCAGCTTTCAGGACCTCGCCATTGATGTGGGACGAGATCCCGATGTTCACCTCGTATTGCCAGCACCCAACATCTCCAACGAGCACTGCCGCCTCGCGGCCCATGATGGCAAGGTGGTGCTGACGGACCTGGGCAGCACCAACGGCACTTTTGTCAACGGTGTGCGGGTCAACGCACCTGTGGTGGTCCGCCCCTCGGACCGCATCTCCATCGGTCCTTACGTGCTGCTCCTAGCGCGCAACGAATAGTCCCAGGCTGCGTTTCTCGTCGTCGCCATAGCACCCCTTCTGCGTTAAGCTCCCCGCCATTGACTACCGAGAGGGACCTCCCATGCGTGTCATCACTCCGATCCTGCTGCTCTCTATCCTGGCTAGCGGTTGCAGCAACACCGAAAAACCTACTGCACCAAAAGCCACGACCTCGCCAAAGGCGGTGACGCCCGCTGCCAAAGCAACGGCGGCGGAAAAGACCCCCGCCAAGACCCCAGATGCGAAAACACTCCTGAGCATGGCTTCCCCTGATGCACAGGCCATCTTTGGCCTTGCCGACCCAAGCGCCTTCTATCAGGTGCTTGGCTGGCTGGAGGGCACCCTCAAGACCCTGCCAGCTGGAGCAGCCCTCGTGAAGCAAGCCAAAATCGCGAGCAAGCAAGGCGCCCTGCCCGCCCCCCTTCAGCTCAAAGACCTGGCTGCCTTTGGCCTCGACCCCAAGGGCGCGGCTCAAATTCAGGTCAGCCGTGATGATCAAACGCTGATGTTGCTGCCGGTTACGGATAGTGCGGCCTTACGCACCAAGCTGGCCAAGCTGGGCAGCTGGAGCGATGAGACCCGCGAGAGCGTGAAGCTCTGGGTCTTCACCAGCACGCGCACAAAGAAACCCATCTACTGCCACTTCAATGGCAAGCTGGCACTCATCAGCGACAAGATCTCCCTCGTGATCAATGCCCTGAGCAAACCTCCAAAACCCTCGCTGTGGGACAAGCTAAGCGTTGACCAGCGCAAGAGCATCGAGGGCAGCGCGGGCTATGCCTGGGTCACGGGGCAGCCCGTGGCGGTTTGGGCAGTGGCCAGAGTCGCCGCCGACGGGCTCGCTGTGGACGCCACCATCAAGTCCCCAGCGCTGATACAGACTCAGCGCCTCTATGGCCCACTCCTTGAGATGCCCGCAAGCGCGAGCAAGCTCATTGGTCTCGCCAAAGGAGCACCCTCGTACATCTATGCTCGACTCCCCTTACATCACACGCTGCAGATGCTGGGGCCCGACGCCAAGGAGCTCTCGAATGTCTTTGGCGACCCACAGAACCTCAGCGGAGAAGTGCTAGCTGTGGAACACAAGCCCGGCAAGCTGGTGGTGGTGGTCGGAGCGAAAGACGTCGCCCAAACACAGAAGATGGTCTCGAGCATCGGCAAGCTGTTGAAGAAGGAGCTGGCCCGCAAGAAGAACAAGGGTAATCAACCCAAGGTATCGATCTCGAGGAAGAAACTCAACGGCCGTGAGGCCTTTCGTATCGCCGTCAAGGGCTCGCCCAGCATGCCCCTCACTTTGGAATTTGGTGTCGCCGCTGGTCCCTTGGGCGTCATCGCGGGCCACTGGGACAGCGTCAAGGAATTGAGCAAGCTCGACAGCACCGACGCCAACGCGTTTCTTGCCAGCCTCCCGGCGGATCAGCGCCAACGCTTCGACCGTGGCGCCCTCGCGGCTCTTAAGCTAGGCGTGGGTGATCCCTTCGCGGCCCTTGGGCCGAAAATCCAGCAACAGATCGGCATGATGGCGCCACCGAAGGCCCGCGCCATGGTCGATTTGGCGCGATTGATGCTCGACCAACTCGATAGCATCTCCATTGCCCAGATCTACCGCGCCCCTGATGGTCTCCATGTGAGCGCCAACATTCGCACCCTACACCGTGACGGGCAGGCCACTGACGATGCGGCGCGCGCCCTATGGCATCAAGCCTTGGCGGCCAAGTTCTCCGGAGACAGCGCCACCTTCAAAAAGGCTCTTGATGAGCTCACACAAAAATACGCCCAGACTCGTTATGGTAAGCTCAAGCAGCGCTCAGAGGGTGCGCTCTTTTCAGCGATCATCGGTGCCGCGGCTGCCATCGCAGCCCCCGCCTTCATGCAGTACATGCAAGCGGCCAAAGCGGCCAAGAGACGATTTTAGCTGATCTGAATTCTCGAGGGGAGTTCCTCCCCAACGACCAGAAATAGATTCTGGGCCTCCCAAAAAACGCCAGCGACGGAACAACCTGCGGCTACTTGACGACCTTGACGGTCATCTCACGTGTGCTCTCGTTTTCCTGCAACACAAAGCGCAGGACCAGCGTCTGCGCTCCCGTGAGCTCTTCACCAATGATCTTCACGAATTTGTGGGGTGGATCATCATAGGCGGTGAAGGAGATGTCTGTGGTGTCAAAACTCAGGTACTGCGAGAAATCGCTGGCATTCACAATCTTGACCGAGGTGTCGAGCCTGACCACCGTGCTCAAGATGACCTTCACCTCAGCAAACGACCCTTTTGGGATGGTCACCGCTGGAGGATCTAGGGGTTTGAGCAACAAGACGGTCTCATCGTCTCCGCAAGCACCCAAGGAAAAGGCTAAACATACCAAGACCACACTCACCAACGTGCGCTTCATCAGAGATCCTCCTGCCACATTCATTGTATCGTTGCCCATGGCCCAGCGATAGTTTTGACACGTTGATGTGAGCCGCTCAGTCATTTAGAGCACGAAAATACTCGATCGTGGCTGTGAGCCCCTCATCGATGCTCACCCTCGGCGACCAGCCCAAGAGCTCTTTGGCCCGGGAAATATCAGGCTGACGACGCGTCGGATCATCCTCAGGCAAGGGCTCGAAGCGCAGCTTGGAGGAGGAGGAGGTCAGCGCGATGATCTCTTCCGCCAGCTGCCTGATGGTCCGCTCGGAGGGGTTGCCCAAATTGACGGGCTGAGCGTCCACATCGGAGTCCATCAGCCAAATCAGCCCCTCCACCAAGTCCGAAACGTAACAGAAGGAGCGGGTCTGATCGCCCTCTCCATAGATTGTAATCGGCTTCCCCATCAACGCCTGGAGCACAAAGTTCGACACAACCCGACCGTCGTGCTCGTGCATCCGTGGACCATAGGTGTTGAAGATCCGCGGGATACGCACGGGCACGGAATATTGACGTGAAAAGGAGATGGCCAACGCTTCCGCACACCTTTTCCCCTCGTCATAGCAAGCGCGTGGCCCGATGGGATTGACGTGTCCCCAGTATTCCTCCGTCTGCGGGTGTTGCTCAGGATCGCCATAGACCTCCGAGGTGGAGGCGATCAGCAACTTGGCGTGGACCTCTCGGCAAAGCTCAAGCATGTTGAGCGTACCGACTACTGAGGTGCTGATGGTGCGCACGGGGTGGCGCTGATAGTGGATGGGTGAGGCCGGACAAGCCATGTGGTAGACTTCATCCACCTCGAGCACCATCTTCTGGTTGACGTCACCTCGCATCAGCTCAAAGCGCCGATTGTCCATCAGGTGCAAGACATTCGCCCGGCTCCCTGTGAAGAAGTTGTCCATGCAGACCACCTCATGCCCCAGAGCCAACAGCCGATCGCAGAGGTGCGACCCAACAAACCCTGCCCCGCCTGTCACCAAGATACGCTTATCCCTCATCGTCGCTCTCTCTCATCGCTCCAGAAGGCGAGCACCTTAGCAGTTGAGTCAGCGAAATGGGTCCTCTTTTCCGTTGAGGACTTGGTATCCATGATCCAGCACTCGTGATCCGCGAGGAGCTGGCCTCACCTTGACGCTGCTGGCGTGATGCGTTAAGTGACCGTCTTTGGTTCCTTTCAAGGAGTATTTCATGGGTCGCGGAGATCGTCGTCACTCACTCAAGATGAGGCGTCGTCAAGGACGCAACAAGCTCAAAGCGCGCATCCAACGCAAGCGCAACACAGCCAAGCGAAAGAACGCCTAGACACCGCGAGGTAACCAGGGATGGAAAAAAGCATCAGGGTCGTGTCCGCCGTCATCCTACGCGATGGAGCGTATCTGATTACCCAACGTCGGGAAGAGGCAAAGCACTCTCTGATGTGGGAGTTCCCTGGTGGCCGCGTGGAACAGGGCGAGAGCGACGCCGATGCGCTCAAACGAGAGTTCAGCGAACGTCTCGGTGCTGAGGTGCAGATCGGCAAGCCCGTCGCGTTTCGCCGCCACAGCTATGAAGGCTACAGCGTCGAGCTCCTGCTCTACGAGGCGGAGCTCATCTCCAATGTCGCAGCGCTGGAATCGCTGAAGGTGCATGATTTTCGTTGGGTGCCGGCTGAAGAATTCGCCAACTATCCCTTCCCCGATGCTGATACCCATGCCCTCGATGACTTCAAGTTGATGGCAGGCAATGGTCGGCATGACAAGAAACCTCCCCAGGCCTGATTTCCGGCCTGCCGGTCTTCCGGACCCTTTTCCGGCCCCCACGCCCTTTGGGGGCGAGTTTCCACGCTGAGTTAGTGGCGGCACAGGCCTTGCATTGAAGCTGCCGCATGCAGAGGTCTTCTTTATCCATTCGGCTTGCTGATTGGCCGCAACGGGAGCGACCTCGGGAGCGTCTCCTGGAGGGCGGAGCGGGCGTGCTCTCTGACGGGGAGCTTTTAGCCCTCGTCCTACGCGTGTCCACGGCTGGGCGGGGCAATCTTCTCAGCCTTTGCCACCAGTTGCTCACTCGTTTCGGTGGTTTGGCTGCTTTGGCCCGTTGCGAGGCAGGTGAACTGCTAGAAGTGCCAGGTGTCGGCCCAGCACGGGCGTGTGCGCTGGTGGCAGCCCTCGAGTTGGGGCGTCGCTTGCCTGCGCGACGGGGCATCGATGGATCCCCCTTGGGTTGCAGCGCTGAGGTTTATGCCCACTTGGCCCCTCAGCTTCTCGACCTGAGGCAAGAGCGCTTCTTGGTGTTGGCGCTCGACGCACGGCATCGGCCACTCCGTATCTGGCCTGTGGCCCGCGGAAGCGCCACATCGGTAGAGGTTCATCCCCGGGAGGTCTTGGGGCCACTCATCCGGCACGGCGCGGTGGCAACGGTGGTAGCCCATAACCACCCGAGCGGTGACGTGCTCCCGAGCGCCGACGACCGTAGCCTCACCAACCGCCTCAAAGCAGCCTGCGACCTGGTGGGAATCCCGCTGCTCGATCACCTGATTGTGGCCGGCAGTGATTACCTATCTTTTGCCGATCAGGGCTTGCTTTGAGGCTGAGTGACCACTGTAAAACCCTCAGTCCTCGGCGCGGTTGACGACCAACTCCACTTTGCTTCCGCGATTCAAA
Organism: Deltaproteobacteria bacterium; assembly: GCA_019314525.1. Taxonomy (GTDB): domain Bacteria; phylum Myxococcota_A; class Polyangia; genus JAFCZD01. Next base: position 25,651 of record JAFCZD010000002.1, on the reverse strand, counting down.
GACGTTCCTGCAGCAGGGTTCTGCTTGAGCACGAAGCCCGGCATATGGTCCTCATCGGTACGATAAGAAACGTTGCCAAGGACAAGCCCGGCCCCTCGCAGTCGTGACACGGCGTATCTAAGACGTATGCCCCTCACCTTGGGAACCTTCACCGTAGGCCCGGTGGCTACCGCTGGTGCGACGGGCGGCTTCGTCGGTGCAGGCGTCAGAACAGGAGCCCGCGGGGGGTTGCCCCGAGCGGCAGGAAGAGCCACGGCAGGTGGTGCTGGAAGAGAGCGCGTGGATGACGCTGTCTCAACCCCGGCCGAAAGAAGCACGATCACCGCGCCTCCTGTGGGGAGGCGGCGGCCAGCCACGGGGTCTTGAAGAGAAATCGATCCCGCGACCACGAGAGAATCTGGCTTGCTGCCAGCCGCGATGAGTGCCAACCCATTGGACATGAGGAGAGTACGCGCTTTGGCCAGCGAGACCCCCACGAGCACTGGAACGGACTGCTCCTGAGGGGCGCGCAGCGCGAAGAAGAGCCCAGTTGTCGCGAAAGCGCCCACCAGGAGCGCCACCGCGAAACTGCGAGAAACGAGGCCACGGCTAGGAATCAACGTCTCAACGTCGAGATCGTCGTCTTCATCATGAGGGTACCCTTGAGAGTGTCTCGTCACCCCCCTAGTATACGAGGACCAACGAAGAAGCTTCAAGGAGCTACCAACAATGACGCCCCCAAAAAGCCCACCGCGTTTCACCGACCCCCTCAACCTCGCGCCTGGGCGCTTTGCGACGATGATCAATATTGGGCATACCCGCGAGTTCTTTGCCCTCGACCTCCATGCGGCCACGCCACAAGGTGAAGTCTGCCTGCTCGGACGCTACTTCCTCACTCCAGGCCACGCCAAGCGGCTCTACACAGCCCTCGGCGACAACCTCGCTGCCTTCGAAAAGCAACATGGCGCCATTGATAGCAACATGAACGAACCGCCCCCGGATCCCAGCACCAACTAGACAGTTCGCAACTTACGCCACAATGGTGACCTCGACCCCTGACCCCTTAGAGGAGATGCTTTGGATCTTGAGCCCTTAGAGGAGGCGCTCTGGGCAGCGGCTGAGCGGCGCTTTGGAGCTGGTGTACGTTGTCAGAGGGACCTGGTCCGCGCGATCAAGGCTCAGTCAGCCCGCTACACACGCCAGCACGACGACGACAAAAAGCTCTCGGGGCCCACGTCACTCTTGGCCCGTGCGCTTTTTTTCACCCTCGCAGATGTGCCGAAGCCGGTGATCGCCCTTGAAGAGCTCATGAGCCGCTATCAGCTTGTGCTTCCCCCACGCCCGCGCATACTGGACGTAGGCGCAGGTTGTGGCGCCATGAGCTTTGGCACGCTCATCTGGCTCCAACAACACCACAACGCCCTCAAAAGCGTTGAGCTCTACGCTCTCGACCGTGACCACGAAGCCTTGGCGCTCATGACCGAGGCCCTCGACCTCGCCCAAAAGGAAGAACGATCGACGCTCCCAGCGACGAAGCTCGAGGTCTCTCGCATCGCTCTCGACCGACGTGGCGCCACAAAACGGGCGTTGGCGCATAAGGCCCCCTACGACTTGGTCCTCGCCGGCACCGTGCTCAATGAGCTGCCCCCCCGCGAAAGCGCGGCGTTGGTCCGGCAGCTCCTGCGTCAACTCACGCCCCAGGGAGTGTTGCTGATCACCGAACCTGCCCTGAAGGAGTGCACACGCGCACTCCATGGCCTGCGCAACGAGCTCATCGTTGCGGGCACCTGTCATGTGCTCTTACCCTGCACCCACGGGGGGCCCTGCCCACTCGTGGCCCACGAAGACCATTGGTGCCATGAATCCCGCATCTGGCCCATGCCGCCGCCGCGCATGCGCCAGATCGCCGCTGCCTGTGGACTCCGCCGGCGCGACATCAAGTTCTCATTCCTGGCGTTGCAGCGAGCAGAGGGTCCGATGCTGAAGCGCCACTATACAATGCCCTGGCGCGTGGTGGGATCGCCCGGACGGCTCAAGGGCCGCGCGGAGCGTTGGATCTGTGGTCCTTTGGGGCTACACCGGGCTCGCGGCCTGGAGCGCCATCGGCGGGCCGGGAACGAGAGCTTCTTCACATCCCGCCGAGGAGAGCTGCTTGACCTTGGGGGTAGTGACGCCCATCAAGAGCGGCTACTCATTACAGATGAGACGCGGGTAGAGGCTCGTGACCCAGCCCGACTGTGGGCTCATGAGCACAACCCATCGACTTAACGGACCCAGGAATGACCGAACCAACCCTTCAACTAAGCTATGCCTCTCGGGAAGACCTCGCAGGGCACCTCAATGAGCAACCTGGGGTGCTGCTCTTGGCCACGGACGAGACTGAGGCGCTTGCCAAGCTGCCCACCCTCGCTCTACAGGTCACCTGCCCCGAGGGCCGAGTGACAGTGGAAGCCGAGGTGCTCCAAGCCCTGCCAGGGTTGGGGTTGGTGGTGCGCTTGATCAATCCCCCTGAGGTCGAGGCCCTCTTGAAAGGGGCGACACCAAACTCGCCCAGCGTTCCACCCGAGATCAAGCGCCACCGCTCCAGCGCTGGCGGCCCACCCGCTGGCTCCAGCGTGCTCTCCTGGGGCATTGAGCGTCTCCAGGCCGAGTGGTCCCAGCTGACCCAAGCCCAACGCATCCGCCTCGCCCGCCACGGCGACCGATCCTCTCGTGTCTTGGTGTTGCGCTCTCAGGACAAAACCCTCCACCCGTTCTTGTTGAAAAACCCAAAGATCGGCGCTGATGAGGTCGCCACCATGGCGCAGATGATGAACCTCGCCCCCACCCTTCTGCGTCAGATCGCCACCAGCCCTGACTGGGTACGCCACACCCAGATCGCCCGAAGTCTCGTGTGCCACCCCAAGCTTCCCCTCCCAGTGGTACAGAAGGTGATCCCTCATCTTCCCATCGACGAGATGCGACGGCTGACAAAGACTGGCAAGGTACGGGCTGCAGTGAAGCGGATCTTGATGCAGCGCATCACAAAGGGGCGATAAACCCTGGGTGGCCAAATCAGCGCTCAGATTAGAGCTTGGACCTCAGGGGCTTGACACTGTTGATGTGAAACGCTAATAGCGCATGGTTGTTGAGGTATTTTGGTCCCGTAGCTCAATAGGCAGAGCAGTGGATTCTTAATCCATTTGTTGAAGGTTCGATTCCTTCCGGGATCACAAAAAGAGCTGACGTCGAGAGACGTTGGCTCTTTTTTTGTTGGGGCTAAAGCCGATCGGCCACGAAAGCCGCGCTAATCATTAGGGTATCTCCGGGCAGTAGATCACCTTGGCCACCCAAGCTAAAGCAGAGGCCTGTGAAGGCCACAGTGACCCGGCCCTCGAGGCTGTCAGCCATGGTGCCTTCTCCCGCCATGGTCGCGCGAGCCGTGGCAAGCACCCCTGACGAAGCAAGCAAACCACACGTGCCCTGCCCAGCACCTCCCACAGCGAGAGGCACGGCAAGATCATTGCCCACGAGGTGCCCCTCAAGAGCTTCACGATCGAAGAGTTCAGCCAGAGGTCCCCGCCGGTTGAAGCTAACCAACGTCCGTCCGTCGCCGAAAGGCTGCTTCGTGATGGTGGCGTCGAGGAGGACCTGATGGGGACAAATCGTGTCCGTTCGCCAGCAGAAATCAGCGATGGCGATGGTGCGTCCCAAGAGCGTCACATAGCCCGATTCGGCTTCAACGGTGGCCGAGGCCTCCTCACCATCAGCGTGAAGGCGAACAGTAAGGGTGCGATCGGCGCTGACCTTCCAGCTGGCGCCTTGGACGCCACCAACATCCAGAACCTCTGCGCCGATCTCGGTGGATTCCACGGGCTCACCCATGGTCACAGGACATGTGCTACCGAATAATATTGCTACCACCGCCAACAACACTGCAAATCGTTCCAACACCGAAATGCTCATTTTTCCCCTAGCCTCCCCAACTCGACGTGACGTGATGTGATGCGACGTGACACCACCCTAAGGGCAGCGAAGATCGCGGGCAAAAAAATTTGTCTTCGTTCCCACAAAAAAAACAACAGAAGAGAATCATGGGAGCGAAAAATTTGCCCTGCGCCCACAGCGCCCCTTAGATGGAATGAGGCCCGAACCCCGAGGAGTTCCATGTCCGCCAGCCCTACCCTTCCCAAAGAGATGTTGCTCACCTGCGAAGCTTGTGGCACCCGCGTATCCGCGTTACGACGTGGACGCTGCCAGATCTGTTACCTCCGTTGGACTGAAGCGCGACCGGTAGGCCTGGGGGCGGCGTGTGTGGTCTGCGGCGAGCGGCGGCATGAGAACCTGCGTTCGGTAGAATTCCAGCGCAAATGGCTGCCCATGTGTCACAACTGCGCCACCCGGACGTTCCGCATGCAACCGATCCCACACACCATCGAGGCGATCCGTGAGGTCCTCTCACGCGACCGCCGCTGGCAAGAGCGACGAATAGGACGCAGGGACAACCGCCTCTTTCCCTCGGACCGGCGCGCGGATGAGCGTCGAGCGGAAGGAATGCAGACTGAACAGGCTGCCTCGGATTACCTCGATGCCTCTGATCTCGTCGTGGAAATTATGGACAAGCATGGACATGACGAAGCCATGCGAGAAGAGGCGACCCGCATCGCCCTAGAGAACGAAAAAGGTGGTACGCAGAGAAGCATGGCTCCACAAGAGCTGACCGGACCTCAGCGCCCCACCTCCACGCCACCCAAGGTCGTCATTGCTGATGATCTCGATGTGGAAGAGATCCTGATCCTCGACTGATCCTCGTCGACTGATCCTCGTCGACTGATCCTCGTCGACTGATCCTCGTCGACTGATCCTCTTGACACTTTGTCCGCCCAAACACCTCGCTTGAGGTATCGGCTCGCGACTACGCACCGCGTCATCTATGGTTTTCCTGGAATTAAAAAAGGTGAAATCGAGGACGCAAACCCGCCATAAAAGACAACTTTGGCGCAAAGTTCTTGGTACGGCCTCCTTGCCAATAGTGTAAAGTGCCGCTGCTTAGGGTTGCTGCCCTTCGTGTAAACTTTGAGAGGGATGCGTCATGAAGCGTCGACTCCCCTGGCTCTTGTTAGCCATCACCGCCATCAGCTGTGGCGAGGTGCGCAGCAAGGACCAAGACCTAATCCGGATTCCCGCCCTGAGCTATGTGGATGACGTCGCTCCATTGCTGGAACGAACGTGTGTCACCTGCCATAGCGCGACCACCATGGAAGGGAGCTACGATCTCTCCAACTGGCGTGGGGTTGCCCGTCGGGGCTCGGACGACGTGCCTAACGCGATCCCTGGGGATGTCCAAAGCAAGCTGATCGCAGTGCTTGGCGACGAGACCCATGCGTCGTTGCTGGACACAAACGACGGTGACCTCTTGACGCGCTGGGTCGTTGAAGAACGCATGGCCTATTTCAGCGCGAGCGCCGATCATGTTCACCCAGCTGGATGGATGCTGCCCCATGACCGTGGCGCCAATAATTTCCACGGTGGCTGGTTGCGAGCCAGCGCCTGGGATATGCGTCAATGCCAAGTGTGTCACGGCGAGGACTTCGCGGGCCGCGGCAACGCCGGGAGCTGCATGACCTGCCACACCGAGGGTCCCACGGGCTGCAGCACCTGTCATGGCGATGGCAATAAGGAAGCTGCCAATCCCCCCTCGGATCTGATGGGCAGCTTCTCCTCGGCCAGCGTTGGCCTCCATGCCATTCACCTCAACGCCACGCTCGGCCAACCTGTGGCCTGTCGTGAATGTCACACCCTTCCAAGCCCTGCCTTTTACGCTCCAGGCCACCTCTTTGACGACGAGCAGCGCCAGAGCGACCTGCGCGCCGAACTGACCTTCGGCAACATGGCCCGCGGCAAGACCCTCTCCCCAGATGTCGATCTACTACCAAGCTATGATGCCGCCACACACACCTGCTCCAACGTCTACTGCCACGCCCTCGATGGTGCCAACCCAGACATCACCTGGACATGGACGGCGAAGATCGAGGGTGGCCTTGTTTGCGGTAGCTGCCACGGCAACCCTCCGGCGAAGACCCTCACGAACAAAGCTCATCCCAATGAGCCCATCTGTGAGAACTGCCACATCAAGGGCTACAAGGATGGACAACTCGATCCCATGACCCACATCAACGGCAAAGTGGAGGTGTTCTGATGAGAGCGCTGATGGTGACCCTCCTCCTTTTCGCCAGCACTAGCTCCACGGCTTGGGCAACCAACTTTCGCCTGAACACCAGCACCCATGTGCGCGGCTATGTCTTGCCAGGGGCGAACGACACCTCACACCATGTCCCCTTTTATGAGCTCATTGGCTTGCGCGCGGATGACCTTGGCGTCCAAGGCCTCTCCCTCGTCGCTTCTCTTTGGGGACAGGTACACCTCAACGACGTCCCCCTCGATGAGCAGCGCGCCAACGGCGACGTGAACGTCTTTCTGCTCTCCTATCGCGCCCATGAAAAGGGCATGTTTCGCGGTTTGCAGCTGCGAGTTGGCCGACAATTCGTCTCTGCTGGCCCCTCGGTCTATGAGCAGCTAGACGGAGGTTACGTTCACTACCGGTCGCCCTTTGGCCTCGACGTCACAGCTTTTGGAGGGGTACCCACCGGGATTCGTTTTCTTCGCCAGAGCTGGCCGACCAACGCCAACGACTACAAATATGGGGGCAACTGGGTCGTGGGTGGCCGTGTGGGCTACCGCTTCAAAGAGTTTGTTGGCGCTGGGGTCTCCTTCCGCCACAAAGCCTATGACGCCCATACAGCCTTTCAGGAGTTGGGCTGGGATGCGGCTGTACACCCCAACTCAAAGTTGACGATCTTTTCTGACGGAACCTTCAGCATGATCGCTGAGCGTCTTAAGGAGGCTCGCGGAGGTGTGCGTTTTGACCTGCGACGGAACCTCTCCCTCATGGCTGGCTACCGCTTTTCCGAGCCGGACCTTTTCATTCCACGAACCTCAATCTTTTCTATCTTCTCCGACATCAAGCACCAGGAAGCCTTCTTGGAGAGCTATTGGTCACCCAAACGTTGGCTCTCTCTCTCAGCCGAGGCTGGTGGTCGCTACTATGGTGAGACCTGCAACCTCAAGGAGTATGGTGGGCAGAGCTGTGACGATGGACAACTCGAGCTTCGTGGCCTGCTGCGCGCCGACGCCCGCTTTGGCCTCGAGCGCCGCTATCGGGTCTCAGCATTGGTGGAGCGCGTGGGCGCCCCAGACGGTGGCTACATCCGTGGTCGCGTGGGTGGCTCCGCACGCCTCGTCCGAGGGCTCTCTGCCACCGTTGACGTCGACCTTTTTTACCTCGACGCGCGTGATGAGGTGGCGAGCTATGTCATCGCTGATGACTCACGCCTCTCCTTCACCGGTGCAGCGTATCTTGGCTACGCCATCCGCGACAACTTGACGTTGATGGCGGGTGGCCAAGCAGGTGTCACTCCCCTGCTCGCACAAATGGGCACCTTCATGGTGCGCCTGAGCTGGGATATCGATAGCAACCCGACGGGAGGCCCTGTGCGCGTCAGCCGCAGCGCGAGCCCCTCTTTCGCTTATCTCCCGGGAGGTGCGCTGTGAAGCTCAGCCGCCGATACTGGATTATGGTCGCCGCCAGCGTCGCGATCGTCGCTTGCGCCACTGTCAAAGTGAAACACAGCCTCCAGCTCTCTAGCGTGCTCAAGTTCTCGCACGCCTTTCACGTGGAGCAAGGGGACTGTGGTGATTGTCATGGTGAGATCGCCAAGAGCACAGGCCCTACCCTGGGCAAGTTCATCCCCAAAAAGAACCACGGGGGCTGCGCCGACTGCCATGAAGACGCCACCACAGATAAAAAAGAGTGCAAGCTGTGCCACGTTGGCACAGACAAGAACATCGAGCTTACGCGGGTTAACCGCCAGCTGATCTTCTCGCACAAAAGCCACGAGCCGCACCTCAAAGACAAAGGCGGTTGCAAACATTGCCATGCAGCCGCCTACACCGCCAAGAAAGCCGGCACCAAGCTCTTGGGCAAGATGGCGGTGTGCACCGACAGCTGCCACAAGAGCGACCTGAACTCCCAAGCCTGTGATAAATGCCACACCAACCTGCGAGGACAAACGCTGCAGGCCGTGGCCAGCCTTGGCCACCAGGGGGACTTCCTCAAGCGCCATGGTCCCCTCGCGCGCAACACCCAGCGCTGCGCGCAATGTCATGACCAAACGTTCTGCGGCGACTGCCACGCTAAGACGGCGGCGATGCCCCTCTCTCTTCGTTACCCCGAGCGCGTCAACGCACGTTACATCCATCGTGGAGACTACCTCGGCCGCCACTCGCGCGACGCGCGAGCGCGACCTGATACCTGCCGCAAATGCCACGGCGCCAAACACTGCACGACTTGCCACGAGATGCAGGGCGTGAGCGCACCTGTGGGCAAAGCCCGCTTGGGCACCAACCTGCGCAAGGTTCATGGCGGACAATGGATGCAACCCGGGCAACCTGGGTTTCACGGGCGGCTCGCGCGACGGGACTCATCTCGCTGCGCCAGCTGCCACGATCAAGGCGCAGCCTCCAATTGCGTGCGCTGCCACCAGGTAGGCGGGTCGGGCGGAAACCCACACACACCAGGCTTCAAATGGCGCAACAAAGCCGACGAGTGCCGCAAGAACCCGATGTGCCTCAGTTGTCACGTCGGCGGCATGGGCTGCCGCTAAGCGGCGTTCCCCTCCTCCACCCCTTCAGGGCGGCGTTTACCGCCATTGCCCACTATTCCTCTCGCATTAGTAGACTACCAGCCGTCCCACGTGGATCTGGCGATGGGAGAAGTACCCTATGAGTTCACGGAGAGATTTCCTCAAGACAGCCTTAGCGCTCACCTCGGCGGGTGCTGCCGCGGGGGCAGCAAAGGCTAACGCTGCGCCAGCCTCCGCACCCACGGCAGCCAAGGACAAAGATGCGCCCAGCGCCCATGTAGGCTGTTTGGTAGACACCACCCTCTGCGTTGGCTGCCGCAAATGTGAAGAGGCGTGCAACAAGCGCAACAAGCTGGCCCAACCCAAAAAGCCCTTTAGTGATCGCGAGGTGCTCCGTGACGCCCGACGTCCCAGCATCAACGCTTTCACGGTGATCAACGCCCACCATGGCGCCCCCTCACAGGTGCAACAAGACCACGATGAGACCTTCGTCAAGTTGCAGTGTATGCACTGCCTGGACCCTGCGTGTGTTTCGGCTTGCATCGTCGGAGCGCTCACAAAGAACGCTTCGGGCTCCGTAGATTACGACGCCCAACGCTGCATCGGCTGCCGTTACTGCATGGTGGCTTGCCCCTTTGAGATCCCGTCTTACGAATACGACGATCCGCTCACCCCACGCGTGCGCAAATGCACCTATTGTGCGGACGGTAGCGAGCACGGCCCAGACCCGGCCTGCGCCGCGGCCTGCCCCATGGAGGCCATCGTCTTCGGCCCACGCTCCGATCTCCTAGCTCTGGCCAGAAAACGGGTGGCCCAGCAGCCGGACCGCTACCATCCCGAGGTCTATGGTGCCAAAGAAGTCGGTGGCACCTCCTGGCTCTACCTCGTGGGACGAACACCCAAGGAAATTGGGCTCCTCCCGCTGCCGGAGACAGCCCCCCCCCGTTTAACAGAGGCGATCCAACACGGTATCTTCCGCTATGGCGCCGCGCCCGTAGCCGTCTACGGCAGCTTAGCTGCCATCATGTGGTTCACCAACCGCAAGAACAAGAATGCAAGTGATGCTGACCCACACGCAGAAGAGGAAGGAGGCAGCCATGAGTAACCACGACGCTGCTGCCCAACACGGGCGCGTCCCCTTTCTCTCCACTGGAACACTATTGCTGATCACGGTGATGGTGGTGGGCTACGGCTTTGGTCTGGTACGAATGATCAACGGCCTCGGAGCTGTCACCAACCTCAACGACGCATACCCCTGGGGTATATGGATTGGCATCGATGTCGCCTGCGGCGTCGCCCTCGCGGCCGGCGGGTTCACCACCGCGGCGCTGATCAATATCTTTGGTGCCAAGCGCTTCCACGCCCTCGAACGGCCTGCGCTGCTCACCGCGTGGCTTGGTTATTCCTTCGTCGGCGCCGGTCTGCTCTTCGACCTCGGCCGCTACTACAACATCTGGCATCCCGCGATCTACTGGCAAGGCAACTCCGTGCTCTTCGAGGTCGGCATGTGCGTGATGTTCTACCTCACCGTGCTCACCGTAGAGTTTGCCCCGACCCTCCTCGCCGGGCTGATGAAACATATAGACGACGGCTATTGGTGGACGCGGCCCCTGATGCGCTTCCAAAAGGTCCTGCGTGTGCTACGGATCTGGGTCCACCGCATCCTGCCCATCTTCATCATCGCTGGTGTGATGCTCTCCTTCATGCACCAATCCTCTTTGGGCACGCTGATGCTCATCGCGCCATCCAAAGTCAGCCCGCTGTGGTGGACACCCATCATGCCGCTGCTCTTTTTGCTCTCGGCGATCATGATCGGTTTTCCCATGGTGATCTTCGAGTCGATCTTCGCCTCTAAGGCCTACAAAAAGCCCCCTGAGATGGAGCTCCTCACCCCCCTCTCACGCTTCATCCCCTACACACTGGGCCTCTACGCCCTCGTGAAGTTTGGTGACTTCTTCTATCGCAATGACCTCTCGGTCTTCACCCTCAACGCCCGAGACACCATCGCCTTCCTCTTCGAGATCGGCATTGGAGTCATCATCCCCTTCGTGCTGCTCCTGCAACGCTCGGTACGCCAATCTCCACGTTGGCTCTTCATCACTGTCTCGATGATCATCGTCGGCTTGGTGATGAACCGCATCAATGTCTTTATCACCGGCTACCACCCTGCTCATGGCACGGGCGGATATTTTCCAGCCATTGGCGAAATCGCTGTCACCGCGGCCCTCATCGCCACCATCATCTTCCTCTATCGCTTCTTCTCCCACTACTTCCCCGTGCTCGCTGGCGGTGACGAAGACGATCCTGTGGAGCGCGAAATCAACATCCAAGTGCAACAGCGTACCCGCCTTGGTGGCTGGGTGATGCGCGCCGTCGCCGTGCTCGTGCTCTTGGCCTTCATCGACATCTACTCCTATGTGCATCGCGACGCGGTGGAAAAGACGCAAACCTCGTTCAAGGCGCTGAGCTTCAAGGCGTCGACCAAGGCCATCGCGAAGCCGCCAATGAAAGGGCCGCTCTCCTTTTCGTCTGAGGTAATGCCCTCAGTGTTGACGCTCTCCCATCCGGTGGTGAACGAGCGCACTGACGACTTCCTCCCCGTTCGATTCTCTCACCGAGAACACTCCCTACACGTGGGTGGCGATTGCTCCCAATGTCACCACCGGGCGCAGAAGCCAGGCCAAAAGACGGACCGTGTTGGTGTTGCTATCGATCGCTCCAAGCTCGCCAGCTTCCGACCCTCATCTTGTGTGGCCTGCCACCAACGCCCCACAGAACCTGACCATCCCCTGCGCCCTGGGCTCAAAGGCGCCTACCATCAGCAGTGCATCAAATGCCACCGTAGTACGCGTGACGCCAACGCCCCCGTGGCCTGCTCGGGGGCCTGCCACAAACGTCGCGTGCCCAACCACAAAGACTTGGTCAAGCTGGAGGGCAAGCCTGACGCCCGCGCGGTAACGGCACGATGTCTGGAGTGTCATGAACAACAGGGCCAAGACATGCTACGCACCGCCCATTGGACCTGGCGTGGCCCCTCCCCCGACGCCGCCGGGTCTGCCCACAGGGTCGATCTGGGCAAGTCGACCATCAGCAATGGCTTCTGTCTCCACATCACATCCAACGAACAGCGCTGCTCACAATGTCACGCAGGCTACGGATGGAAAGACGACACCTTCGACTTCAAAGACGCAAAGAACATCGACTGCCTCGTCTGTCATGACACCACCGGCACCTATCGCAAAGCCGCGGCGAACGGCGGCTTCCCTGAGGCGTCCGTGGACCTGGCCAAGGTCGCAGCCAATGTTGGACACCCCACGCGCAAAGCCTGTGGCAGCTGCCACTTCTATGGTGGCGGGGCCGCCAACGTGAAACACGGTGACCTCGAGCCAGCCCTGGCCAACCCCAAGGACAACTTCGACGTTCACATGGGGCGCGCCAAGATGCTCTGTCAGGACTGCCACAAGACCCATCGCCATCGCATCAGCGGGCAATCCACCGCGATCCCCACCGCCGAAGGGCGCGTGCATTGCACCGATTGCCACTCCAAGCGCCCCCACCAACGGAGCAAGCTGCTGGGCGTACACTTGGACAAACACCTCGACGCGCTCTCGTGTCAGAGCTGCCACGTACCGCTTTTCGCGCGTGAGTCGCCCACCAAGATGGCGTGGGACTGGTCCAAGGCGGGCACTGATCTGCCCGTGAAGAAGGACGAGTTTGGCATGCCTACCTTCTCCAAGAAGAAGGGGACGTTTGTGTGGGGTAAGAACGTGCGCCCGATCTACCGCTGGTATAACGGTGAGATCACACGACACCTCGTGAACCAGAAGGCCACCGCTGAGGGTGACACCATCCTCAACGCTCCTGTGGGCAGCCTCGAGGATCCCACAGCACGAATTATGCCCTTCAAGCTCTATCGCGCCGTAGTGCCCATTGACGCTGAGAGCCGTGAGTTTGCCATTCCCAAGCTCTTCGAGGGATTTTGGAGCCACCTTGATTGGAAACGCGCCATCACCGACGGTATGAAAGCCGCCAAGCGCCCCTTCTCGGGCAAAGTCGGCTTCACGTCCACCCGCATGCATTGGGCAGTGAACCATGGTGTCGTGCCCGCGAAGAAGGCGCTGCGCTGTGCCGATTGTCACCAAGAACAAGAAGTAGCCTGTAAGCGCTGCCACGGGCCAAAGGCCGACTTCCACCCCACCGAGAAGGGACCTTGTCGCCAATGTCATGGTCGCTCGGAGAAGAAGTGGATCGACTTCGCCGCCCTTGGTTATAAGGGTGACCCAGCACGTGTGGGCGGCAGAGGGCGTCACCTCCCGCTGCCTGGCGCGTACACCAAGGCTGACGCCAAGGATAAGGACAAAACAAAGACGGCGAAACCCACGAGTATGCCCGCAGGTGAGAAGCCAAAGCTGCCTGACCAATACGAAGAAGGGCTTTATGAGGAGGAAGAAGAGAAGTAGCTCTACCACCTCAGGCATCGCCGCCTAGACGCCGCCTCTTCCTCGGCACACAATAGGGTTGTGAGACCCTCCCTCCTCTTCGCGCTCATCGTACTCCTCTGCCTCCTGCCCATGGGCTGCATTGACAGTCAGCTGCGGCCTGTGTTGCCCCCTCCGGATGGAGGAGCCCTCGAAGCGAACCCCAGCCTCGATAGCAACCCCAACGACAGATCTGACAGCAGCTCAATCCTTCCCAGCAATCCTGCCCTCTACGCGGTGACCGGCAGCCTGGCGCGTGTGTGTGTTGCAGGCGAAAATGTCGTGGCGTGTAAACCCACAGGAGATACCAGCACCTGGCAGCCCCTGACCTTGGACCCGAACGTCACCCCCAGCCTCCGGGGAGTTGCCCTCGGAGTGGACGGACGCGTGGTGGCCGTGGGGGAACATCGTGGTGTCGGCATCGTGCTCTCTGGCACAGAGCAGCTCATGCCACTTTCCATCGGCGAGAGCGGACCACTCCATGATGTCGCCAGCGTTGGAGAGGTCTTCGTCACGGTGGGCGACGTCAGCCCAACAGGGCTGGTCAGTTCAAGCTGGCAAATACGAGGCGAGCGCGTGAGCGCCTGGCCCTCTATCAATGGAATCGGTGCCGCCCTAGGGGCTGTCTGGAGCGATGGGCTCCGAGTTGTGGCAGCCGGGACAGGCTTGTGGATCGGAAATATTGAGAAGGTCTCTACGGCGTGGCCACGAGACGACCTTTTTGTTGATGTCGTGGGGCTCGCCGATGGCAGCGTGCTCGCGCTAGGTCAGAAGCAGCTGGTTTGGTGGCAAAATCCAGACCAATGGCAAGAAATCCCCCTCCCTGACCAAGACTGGCAGGCACTAGCCCTAAACACGACGGCCAACCAGCCCCCCATGCTCTACCTCCTCAGTGCGACAGGACTCTATCAACTCGACCCGACGCTCTCCTCACAGCAGGTCCCCTCCGCGATCACCATCGAGGGGCTCTTCCCCGCTCCATCGCAGCTGCGTGACCTCTGGTTCTCCGGCTCTCGAGCAGTCCTTGTAGGCCTGGACGTGCTCGCATCTTGTGAGCTGCTCCAGGCCGCCAGCGGTATGCCAACACTACGCTGCCGACAGGAGTCCTTGGCCAGCGTCCAACCACCACCGCCTCCCCCACCAGAGCCCTGCGTCGAAGTTGACGCCCTAGCCCCTGATGCCTGCCTCTCTTTCGAAGAACTCCAGCAGAGCGCGAGCCTCCTTTGCGCGAGAGAGCAGCGCTCACTGGCCGGCCTCTTGCCACGAGAGCCCTGCATGCAACCCACGCTAACCTGGCGTGCTGCCCTTGGCTTCTGCTGCGAGCCCAACACCAAGATCTGCCAGCAAACCGACAGCTCTGCGCTGCCCGCTCAAGAGTGCCAAGCGCTCCCCTTCTGGCTCCAGTGGGGCCAGGAGCTCTGCCAACAAGAGGGGCAGACCCTACGCGGGCTCGTCCCAGCCACCGGCTGCGACGAGGGCACCTTCAGCCTACGCGGCGCCACCTGCTGCCCATAGCGCTACTCGTGAGAGGGGATGATTACTGAGCTCTCAACCTCACCTGGGGTTGGAGCGTTGGGTTTGTGGATCACCGCCTGGCCGGCGTGGGCATCAATATAGACCGTGAGGGGCGCCTTGAGGCGCACGTGTCGCAGAGCCGAGGTCTCGCCGATAAGCGGCTGCTCTTGGACCCACGCACGGTCGAAGGAGGGCTCCACGCCTCCACCACCAGGAGGCTTAGCCAGCGTCAAATAACCCACTGAGCGCGTGGTGATATTATGGAAGAAGTGGCTCCCTTGAGACGGCTCCACGCAACGCCCCTCGAAGGGGGTCTCCACAATCACCCTTGCGCCGGAGATTTGCCGCCAATGCACAGGGATGCCCAAGAAAGGGTCTGAAGACCCCCAGCGTCCTGGGCCCACCAAGAGGTAAGGGCGCCCGGCCGCGCGCAGCTCCTCGTTGACAGCCCCCACTTGCTGGGCGACCTCCCGAGACCCAACCTCCGAAACCACCCCCTCTTTGACGTAGAGGATGTCGGTGATGTCATCGATGATCCCATGGCCCAGCGCCATGCTGGTGCGACTGAAGACAAACTCCTGTGGGACCTCCTTGGGCAAAACCGCGTTGCTCGCAGAGCGCGTCGCTTGGGGCCGCACCTGCAGAATGTAGAGGCAAGGATCGCGACGCTTCTTTCTCTCCGAGGGGTTGCGCCCCCAATCCCCCATATCCACCGCGAACTCCACCTCTACCGGTTGACCGATGCCTTCCTCCAGCACCTCCAAGATCTCACCAAGAGCCGCGGCGAGGGGGATGGACTCCCACTTGAGGACATTATTGAAGGTCACCACGCGTGGGCCTTTTTCGCGGAGCGTGTCCTGGATCGTGTCGTCGTTGGGCCGGTAGACGCTACCTACAGCCGAGAGGGTGCCGTCTTGCTCAGCCATCTTCAGACCAAAGCGCCCCACCGAGGAGTCCGGGCCAGCGAAGAAATCTACCGTTGGCCGCCCCAGATCCACCGCGAAAAACTCAGTCTGTGAGTATTTGAGAAAGTGCTGTGGCGAAGGAAATTGCGGCAAAATCTGCGGGGAGGCGGGGGAGAACTGCAGCATATTTCCCCCAGAGACCACCATCTGCCCCAAGCCCAAAGCTACAGCCACGATGCCCTCTTCGGCCTGCTGCGGGCCGAAGGGATAGTAGTTATAAGAGAGCGCGACCCCGGCAAAGTTTGGGTAGAAGCGTTCCCCGTGAGCCGCACCCACACACTCTTGAATCACCACCCCCATCTTCTCTTCGTCCACAGGGAAGGTCAGCCCAGCGTAGGCGCGCGCCTCTTGGCAATAGGTAGAGGCATAGACTGCTTTCACGGCGCGGCAGAGTTCGCGTAAACGCACAGAAGGGTCTGGGTGGTTGTTGGGCAGCATATAGGTCGCGTAAATGCCCGCGAAGGAGTGTAGCAGTGAGTCTTCGAGCAAGCTCGACGAGCGGACCGCTAGCGGGCCCTTCATCTCCCAGAGACACGCCATCTTCAGATCGCGTAACACCTCCTCTGAGAGCCTCCCGCGGAGAAAGCGCGCGATGATCTCACGGTCATCCGAGCATTTACGCAGATCCTCGAGGTCATTCTCCACAACGAAGCGGTCGAATTCGTCAGTGCCAATGGCCACCGTACGTGGGATGCGGACCCGCATCTCTGGGTATTGCTTGTCAAGACCGTGACGAACAATCAACGAGTTGGCGAAGGCGATGCCGCGCCCCTTGCCGCCAATGGACCCTTTGCCCAAGCGCACAAAGGGGGTCTCCGTCTCGTCCTTGCGGGCCGTAAAGTCGGTGATCGCTCCCTGACGCTCTTGCATGCGCGCCTCGCGCAAAACAGCGATCAAATGCTGGCGCATCGCCTCCGCGTCTTTGAACTCGTCGACACGCCGTGGGCGCAGACGCTCTGCGAGCCGCAACATGCTGCGGGCCATCAGCCAAACAGAGAAGTGATTGCTGTTGGCGTGAAACTCGATGGACTCCACGGGCACATTGGGTAACTGCCGCTCCATATCATAGACGTCTCGCGCCCGCCCAACCTCTGTGCGATCAGGGAGACGGAAGACGAAGTCACCAAAGCCGAGCCCCTCCTGCAAAAAGTGGCGGATCTGGCGGGCCAGCTGCAGCGAGGTCTTCTCAGCATAGCTTACATGGAGCTCCTCGGCATGCGCTTGGAGGCCCTGCTCTGCAGACTGTAGGAGGATCGGCAGATCAGGGTCATTTTGGCGAATGATGCGCACCAGATCAAAACCTGCCTCGGCCACTTCCTGCCCGTCCCGAGGGAAGCGAACGTCGCTGATCACGCCAAAAACATAGCGTTGATACTTCTCGTAGTATGCCATCGCCTCTTCGAAGTTCGTGGCGAGCAAGACCCTTGGCCGCGCGCGCATGCGCAAGCGCTTGTGCAGATCGTTGAGCCCTTCGGCGATCAACGAACCCGCTTGCTGCAGCAGCTCACCATAGAAGAGGCTAAGAAAGGATGAGTAGCGGCTGGTGGAGTCCTCCACCACGATGATCACGCGCACTCCTGAGGCGCGGGTGTCATGATCGACGTTCATTTGGTCTTCGAGCAGCTTGATCGCCGCGACGAGCACGCGTGTATCGCCTGTCCAGACGAAGACACGATCGATATCCCCTGTCATGATTTCGGTGGCGAAGAAGCTCAGCTCCGCCTCGGAGAACGCGAAGACCACCACTGGCATGCGGCCGTCGAGAACCTTCACCTGACGCGCAAAGGCCGAGACGTCCATGCCTGCCAGGTGCAGCATCGTGATCACCATATCGAAGTGCCGCTCATTCAACAGGGTCAGGGCATGCTCGGCGCTGATGGCGTGGGTGATACGGGGAGCCTGAGAGAGATCAAGGTTGGAATACTCTTGGAAGACACGCGCCGTGAGCTGACCATCCTGTTCGAGGATGAACGCATCATAGGGCGACGAGACGAGCAGCACTTCACGCACACGGTGCGGCATCAGATCGTGAAAGCGTAGATACCAGGGCTGATGGCCGCGGCGGGGTTTGAGGGTCATCAATTGCTCTCCTAGATGACGTCGGCGGAAATGATGAACTGCTCAGAACCCACCCCAGAAGCTGTGAGGGCGGGGTTCTGACCGGTTCCTTGGTATTTCTCTGCCATAATCTTTCGTTTCTTCTGGTTCGCGACTTACGTCTAGGGCGGCGAGCAGCCACCACAGGGCGGGAGACTAACACATGGCGCAGCCACAGCACGGGGTTGGATGCGCGAACACAAAAAAGCGGGCCACCCAGAGGAGGGCGGCCCGCGTTAAGCTAAATGATCTAAAGCCAGAAAGAATCAAACAAGAATCAAATCAAACGACGCCCTGAGCGATCATCGTGTCAGCGATCTTGATGAAGCCAGCGACGTTAGCGCCCTTGACGTAGTCAATGAAGTCGCCATCTCTGCCGTGCTCAACGCACATGCGATGGATCTCCTTCATGATGCCATGGAGCCGACCGTCGACCTCCTCACGGCTCCAGTGCAGGTGCATCGCGTTTTGCGACATCTCGAGACCGCTGGTGGCCACGCCACCTGCGTTGGCAGCCTTACCCGGACCGTAGGCGATCTTGGCGGCCAAGAAGACCTCAACACCTTCCGGCGAGGTGGGCATATTGGCGCCTTCGCTCACACAGTAGCAGCCGTTATCCACCAAGGTCTTGGCGTCGTTCACGTCGATCTCGTTCTGGGTGGCTGAGGGGAAGGCCACGTCGCACTTGATGAACCAGGGACGCTTGCCCTCGTGATACTCTGTACCCTTGAATTTATCGGTGTATTCACGGATGCGGCCACGGCGCTCGTTCTTGAGTTCCATGATCCAGGCCAGCTTCTCGGAGTCGATGCCCCCTGGGTCAACGATGGTACCGTTGGAGTCGGAGAAGGTGACAACCTTGCCACCGATCTCCAGCACCTTCTCAGCGGTGTACTGGGCGACGTTGCCAGAACCTGAGACAGTGCAGGTCTTGCCCTTGATGCTGTCGTTGCGAGTGTTGAGCATCTCCTCGGCGAAGTACACAGCGCCATAGCCTGTGGCCTCGGGACGAATCAACGAACCACCCCAGTCGAGGCCTTTGCCCGTGAGCACGCCGGTGAACTCGTTGGCGAGCTTCTTGTATTGCCCGAAGAGGTAGCCGATCTCACGGCCGCCGACGCCAATATCACCCGCGGGGATGTCCGTATTGGGGCCAATGTGGCGGAAGAGTTCACTCATGAACGACTGACAGAAGCGCATCACTTCCATGTCGCTCTTGCCCTTGGGATCGAAGTCCGCCCCGCCCTTGCCGCCGCCGATGGGCAGGGTGGTGAGACTGTTCTTGAAGACCTGCTCGAAAGCGAGGAACTTGAGGATACCGAGGTTCACGCTGGGGTGAAAACGCAGCCCACCCTTGTAGGGGCCGATGGCGCTGTTCATCTCAATCCGGAAGCCGCGGTTGACCTGCACCTGCCCCTTATCGTCAACCCAGGGCACGCGAAACATCAGGACGCGCTCGGGCTCGACCATGCGCTCCAGGATCTTCGCCTGCTTGTACACTGGGTTCGCCTCGACCACCGGCATAACCGACTCGACGACCTCCCGTACAGCCTGGTGAAACTCTGGCTCGGTGCTGTTCTTTGCGATCACATCCGCCATAAAGGCATCAACAACTTTTGACATGGCAGTTCCTCTTTTGTCTTCTGTGTCTTGTGTCTTGTGTCTTGTTCGAATGCCAGCCTATGGGCCCACGACGACCGTATGGCCCAAATATTCGTAGCTGTGGGGTGTCAAGCCCTCATTTACCACCACCTCTTTCGACCATACCCAGATGGAAAGGGCAATGGAAATTGTCATAAAATGGACGCCAATTGGGGGTATTTTTTGGTCGACCACGGCGCCCCATGGGGGAGCCTCGTGCGAGGTGGTCGGCACGGGAAAAACCGGGAGGCTTAAACCGCAAGAATGTGGCCATCACACCTCCAGCAGCCCACCTTTTGCAGTGGGCCCAAGGGTGTTAGAAAGGCTCTATGGGCCAAGATAATCGGATCTTCATCGAAGGGTTGCAGCTCAGCGCGCGCATCGGTGTCTACCGCAAGGAGCGCGGCCGCAAGCAGCCCCTGCGTATTGACATCGAAGTAGAGGTTGAGGATCTGCACCGGGCAGCTCGCAGCGAGCGACTGCGGCACACCCTCAACTACGAAAAGCTGGCTGAGGCCGCGCGCCGGGTGGTGGAGCGGCGACATTATCCACTGGTGGAGACCCTCGCGGACACCATCGCGCGTGAGGTGCTGCAGCTGCCAAGGGTTCAGCTCGTGCGGGTACGGCTGCACAAGCTGGGTTGCATTGAGGGCGCCGAGTCCGCTGGCGCTGAGGTGGAGCTGCGGCACGAAGACCGTGATCCTCGACTTGCTCCGTTGCCCACCTCTGACCTCGCGACACTGAAGCCTCGCGTCACGATCGTGGGTGGAGGCGTCGCTGGTCTTAGCGCCGCCCTCTGGTGCTGGCGGCTGGGTCACCCAGCGCTGCTCTTGGAGCCATCCGAGCGCCTTGGTGGGCAGCTACACTTGGTACACTTTATGATGTTCGACCTCCCTGGCCAGCCTCCAATAAGCGGTGTCAGCCTGGCCAAGCGCTTCTGGCGCCTGACACCCCCCGAAACACGCTGGGCCCAAGGAGCGCTAGAAGCCATCCACGAGCACGAAGACGGCTGTGAGCTCGACATCGAATTTGGCAACGGAGAGCGCACACACGTCACCAGTGAGGCTGTAATCCTCGCCATGGGGCTGCGGCGACGACGTCTAGCGGTACCTGGCGAACGTGGGCTCATGGGGCGGGGAATCCTCTCCACGGCCTCTCGCGACATCTCGCAAGTGGGTGGGCAAAAAGCGCTGGTGGTGGGCGGGAGTGACGGCGCGTGCGAAAACGCCCTCAAACTCGCCGCTGCGGGTTCGGTGGTGACGCTGGTTCACCGTGGCCCCCAGCTCACGGCGCGCCAGGAGTTTCAGCAGGCCCTCACACAAGACCCACGAATTGAGGTGCGCCTCCAGGCGCGGGTTGTCCGCTTCTTGGGTGACGATTGGCTCGAGGGGGTGGAATTGCACCATGGCGAACGCATTGAAGCCCGCTGGGCGCTGATCCGCGTCGGCTGGCACCCAAACTCCGAGGCCCTCCCGGAGGCGTGGCTCAACCAACGTGGCTATGTGCGCTCTGGCGTGGACCTGCGCGTGGAAGGAACCCAACGAATCTTTGTTGCTGGAGACCTGCGTGACCCAGCCGCCCCCTCGGTGGCCGCCGCCGCGGGGGATGGCGCCTGCGCCGCCAAGGCGGCGCTCACGTGACGAAAGCGCTGATGAGTGGCCCTGGTCGCCAACGCTCGCTCACTTGGGCGGCTCCAGCGCCAAAAGCAGCGCCTTGAGCAAATGGTAGAAACGCTCCGCGGAGCCGATATGCAGCTTCTCTCCAGGTGCGTGGACCCCGACCATTGTTGGCCCAAAGGAGATCATGTCCATGCCCGGGACATGCTCACCAATGAGACCACACTCGAGCCCGGCATGGAGCGCTGCCACCTCTGCCTCCTTGCCGAAGAGCTCAAGGTGCACCTCTTGGAAGCGCGCCAGAAGTGGCGAAGCAAGGTTGGGCGCCCATCCGGGATAGGCCGGCTCGAGCTTCACTATCGCTCCTGCCAACTCACCGAGGGCCTTGAGCCCCTGTCGCACACCCTCCAGGGCCTTGCCGATGGAAGAGCGAGTGCAGTTGGTGTAGCGCAACCCACCCTCGGTCTCTTCCACCACGCCTAGGTTGGTGGAGGTCTCTACCAAGGTTGGAATCTCGCGGCTCATCGCGGTGACCTGCGTTGGCGTGGCCAGCAACAACGCCACGGCACGGCGCGCGCAATCTGGCGCCAAGACCTGCCCGGGGGCCTCATCGACCACCTCTAGACGTAAATTCAGTTCCGGATCGCTGACGCCGAACTCGACGCGCAAGGCTTGGAGAACGTCCTCACAACACGTCTCGGCACGTTCACGCTCGGTGGGGTCCAGCAGCAGCGTGGCCACAGCCTCCCGCGGGATAGCGTTGCGCATGTTACCACCACCCAGAGAAACGACGCGCAGAGAAAGACATGCGCTGTTCAGGTGGTCGAGAGCAGCGCCAAGGCAGCGCAGGGCGTTTGCGCGATTCTTGTTGATGTCGAGACCAGAGTGCCCCCCTGTGAGCCCGCCCACGCTGAGGCGCGCTACCCAGCGCCCTTTGGGGGCTGCTTCCCGCTCTAGAGGCAAAATCATCTGGGTGTCGCCCCCCCCTGCACACCCAACGGTGACGGTCCCCTCCTCCTCCGAATCGAGGTTGAGCAGCAGCTTGCCCTTGAGCATTTCAGGGCCCATATGGGTCGCACCTGTGAGCCCGCGTTCCTCATCGACGGTGAAGAGCAACTCCAGCGCCCCATGGCGCGGGGGCGCGTCGTCGATCATCGCCATGGCGGCGGCTATGGCGATACCATTGTCAGCGCCCAGGGTTGTGTCTTTGGCCTCTAGCCAATCACCCTCGCGGGTCACCTCGATGGGATCACGTTCGAAGTCGTGCACCACACCGTTGTTCTTCTCGCAGACCATGTCGAGGTGTCCCTGCAAGACCACGGTGGGCCAGGCTTCACAACCTTCGGCGGCGGGGATGAGTATGACGAGGTTCCCAACAGTGTCCGTGCGCAAATCGAGCCCATGTTCGCGAGCGATGGCCGTCAACTTCTCGCCCAAGGGGCCCTCGTTGCCCGAACAGCGCGGGGTTTGGGTGATCAGCTCGAAATAGCGCCACAGCGCCGTTGGTTCCAGCTTGGAAAAAACGTTGGTCACCTTGCACACTCCTTGTGGGACACATCTGTTGCGGGACACATCTGTTGCGGGACATATCTGTTGCGGGACAACATGCAAGTTACATGGACGTGGGGTCCACAGGCCGGCCAATCGTGAAAAATCCTGGCTTCCCAGCCTTACGATAGCGCATCATCACCCACAGCCCTTTGGTCTGAGGATCTTTAAGCTGACTCTGCATGTCCTGACCGCTCTGCACGATGTAAACGTAGCTTCCAATGCGTGGGCCATATTTGCTGCTGTGGCGCGTTCTGAGCACCACAGACTTCTCATCCATATGCATACGAATGAAGTTCTGCTTGAAGTTCTCTGGATAGGGCCAGAACTCCTCGGCGTTGGAAGTGTAAATCGCACGCACTGGAATACCAAGCTTGCGTGAAGCCTCGCCGATGCCGATCAGGCTCTTATCCTTGAGCAGATCACCTCCCATGATACGGATGCGATCGAGTTGGTGCATCTGCCGAATGTAAGCGTAGTCCTCGGCGCGATGTAACCAGTAGGAGCGCTTGCGCTTACCTTGGCGCATCGCCTGCTTGATGGCGCCGTAGATCTCCCCACGGTAGACACGATAGATTTTCAAGGTTTGCTTGAGCGTTGCGTCCGTTGGGTACTCCTTGCGGATCGCCTCCGCCGCGGCCTTGCGCCCCTTGCGGTCCCAAAGGGCGAGATAACTCGCCACGTCAGGGGCGGCCTTGATGAGCGCCTTATGAATGCGATTGACCTTTACTACTACGGGGTCGTAGTCCATCAGCCAGGCCACCTCAGACCGAGCCCAGGCGATGAGTGTCAGGTTCTGGTCGGACGCTACACCGATATAGCCACCACCAATCTTGTCGACATAGGGATGCCACACCTCATGGTACCACTCGTTCATGCGTACATAGTGGCGCACGTCGCGGCAGTGGAGCATCACGCGCTTCTTCAGCCCCACACAGGGCTTCTTGTCCAATGTGTCTTCAACGCTGCTGTAGAGGATCTCACGCTCTTTTGTGGTGAGGGGTTCGAGCTTGTTGGCGTGAGCCGGTATGGAGCCCAGCAGGATTAGCGCCGCTGATGTGGCGAAAATCGGTCGCATCGTCGTCATGGTTCCTCTCATACTCCCAAAGGTGCAGCCAAGGCTAATGGCTGGCTTGGGTGCTGGCAAGTGTACTAAATGTTCGCGGCGTAAGTCGTGAACCACAAGAAACGAAAGAACACGGCAGAGGAAGGCAAGGAACCGGTCAGAAACCCGCCCTCACAGATTCTTTCCCGAGGGGGCCGTGAAACGCTATGGTCTAGGTGAAGCTATGGAATTCCCAATTCCCCAATGGATACTCGTCGCCTTTGGCTACCTGCTGGCGCTGGTGATGAGCCTGCGTGTGGTCATGCAGCGGCGTGAGCCCACGGCTACGCTGGCCTGGGTGCTGGGCATGGTGCTCTTGCCCTATATTGGGGTCGTAGCCTATGTGGTCTTCGGGCGCCGTCGGCTGGTGAGGCAGGTGCGGAAGCGACAAGCACAATCCAACCTCATCGAGCCCAAACTCGAGCAGCACCTCGCTGATATCACCAACGTGGAGCACACCCCCCTGGAGGAGATGCCCACCCGCGAGCAATCGGTGCTGATCCAACTGACGAGCCGCATCGGCTGCAGACGACAGACCCGTGGCAACCGCGTGGAGCTGTTGGTGGATGCAGACCAGACATACCAGGCCATGGAGGAGGCCATTGCCGAGGCGCGCGACCATGTGCACTTTCAATTCTATGTTTACAATGATGATGATACAGGTCGCCGCTTCCGCGACCTCCTGACGCGCAAGGCCAAAGAGGGTGTCGCAGTCCGCGTCCTAGTAGACGGGGTGGGCTCTTTTGGGCTCGAGAGCTTCATGCAGCCACTCGTCGCGGCGGGTGGACACTTCGCCTCCTTCCTTCCTGTGGGAAAGTTCCGCCGATGGCACCCGAACCTGCGCAACCATCGCAAGCTGGTGGTCGTTGATGGCCGCGTGGGATTCACCGGCGGCGTAAATATTGGCGATGAATATACTGGGCGACAGAAACGCACGGGTGCTTGGCGCGATACGCACCTGCGTGTGGAGGGGACCGCCACGGCCCACCTGCAGGAGATCTTCGCGGAAGATTGGCACTTCGCTACCGGGCGAGAGCCGAGCGAACAGGGCTGGTTCCCCCATGTGTCCCCCTGTGGTGCGGCGCGTGTTCATATCGTCGCGAGTGGGCCCGACACAGACACACAGCCGCTCCAACGCATCTTCTTCTCAGCTGTAACCCTGGCCAAAGAACGTGTGTACTTGACGACCCCGTACTTTGTGCCAGACCAGGCCATGGCCGTGGCCCTCGAGACCGCGGCGCTCCGCGGCCTGGATGTGCGGTTGCTGCTCCCGCACCGTTCAGACGCACCCCTGGTGCTCTATGCGGGGCGCTCCTACTACGACGAGCTGCTCCAAGCTGGTGTACGCATTTTTGAATACCAGCGTGGATTTCTCCATGCCAAGACAATGCTCGTGGATCGACAGTGGGCCACTGTTGGCTCAGCCAATATGGACGTGCGCAGCTTTCGCCTCAACTTCGAGGTCAACGCGATGGTCTACGGCCCTCACCTCCCTGATCAGCTGGCGCGAGTCTTCCGCCGCGACCTGCGACTCTCGCGCGAGGTCACTCTCGAGGAGGTGAAAGCAAAGAGCCTCACGCAACGTGCCGCCGAGAGCTTCGCCCGCATCCTCTCCCCCGTGCTTTAGGATGTAGCGTCTGACTCTGGTAGGTAGCGTCTAGCGTCTGACTCAGAGTCCTTTCTTGCGGAGTATTGGCCCTAGCGTCTGACTCAGAGTCCTAGCGTCTGACTCAGAGTCCTTTCTTGCGGAGTATTGGCAGGAGTGCTTTGCGAGCGGTGATGGGCGGAGAAAGAGCGATTCAAGCAACCAATGCAGCGCAACCGTGTCCGAAGTCACAGACCGATGTACTCAAAACGGGGAAAAAATCGTAGAGGGGACGGACCCGTCCAGAAGCCTGCAGAGCGAGGCCGAAAAGTGATGGGAGGAATGCTCGGCGAGGTACGGTTAGGCAGCCGCGCAGGGGATATCGAGCCCTTGGCGGAAGGCATAGGTGCCCTCAGGAAACTTCGCCACGCAATGCCCCTT